>JAAYZH010000299.1 GCA_012514965.1 Clostridiaceae bacterium
CGGGGATAGGTTGCGGGGGTCGGCTTGCTTTTCAAGAAATCTAAAATCACTCGCTCGCCTTGATCAAGAGGCAACGTGAACTGTCTGCGTGCCGCTAGGCAATCACCCAGGATACGTAAGGCCTTATCAGCACCGGCTGCTTCGTCAAGATTGCTTTTCATAGCCCAAAAGTGTCCATTGAGTACCACAAACGGCAGACACAGCTCCAGTAAGGTCGGAAGTCCGGCAACCGCGCGGGCAGTGACAAGGTCAAAGCTCTCACGCATCGTCTTTTGTCTCCCTGCCTCTTCTGCCCTTGCGTGCACCGCCGAGATGTTTTCAAGTTCTAGCGCGGTGATCACATCCGTCAAAAAGCGAACGCGTTTCTGCAAAGAGTCCAAAAGAACTATCTGCAGTTGTGGACGCATGATCTTCAAGGGGATGCCCGGGAAGCCCGCGCCGCTGCCTAGATCCAGTAGCTTCGGCGCGGGATTGACAGCCAGGACCTCGTCGATAAGAGGCAGAAGTGTCAAACTATCGACTATGTGTTTAGCGTAAAACTCATCGGGATCCGTGATCGCTGTCAAATTCATCACTTCGTTTTTTTGGAGGACCATTCCGGCAAATGCACTTAGTTTTTCGCATTGGTCTGTCGTGAAACGACTGTCTTGTGCGAGCAGGCCGTGAATTTGCTTTGCGGCACCTGCTGCAGTCTCCCCTAGTTCAGTCAACCCAAAATCTTTATGTAATGTCATGATTCTTATTACCCTCCAGATACACCAGGAGCACCGCGATATCAGCAGGCGATACGCCCGAAATCCTGCTAGCTTGGCCCACCGAGATGGGTCTGATCAGATCAAGCTTCTGTCGAGCCTCCAGTCGCAAACCGGAAATATGTTTATAGGCAATCGTTTCGGGCAAGACACGGTTCTCCATCTGGCGAAATTTCTCGATACGTCTTTCTTCCATACGAATGTAGCCTTCGTATTTGATTTCGTTTTGTACGGATTCAGCCAGCATAGGGTCATTCGTCTCAATCGCGTCATCCATCTCTCGCAAATCGAGATACTCAATCTCCGGACGCTTCAGGATCTCCGCCAGACTCGTACTGTTGCTGATCGCTGCGCTGCCTTTGGCCAGCAAAAAGGCATTGGCCTCTGGGCTGGGGGTGAGCTTCGCGGATTTAAGACGTTTAATCTCGGCTTCCAGCTTGGACTTGCGGTCGGTAAAGGCCTGATACTGGACTTCTGAAAGCAAGCCGACATAATGACCGATTTCTGACAAACGCAAGTCCGCGTTATCCTGACGAAGCAGCAAACGATATTCAGCACGTGAAGACATCATCCGGTACGGTTCGCTCGTACCTTCCGTGATCAGATCATCAATCAGCACACCGATGTACGCTTGTGTACGGTCAAGAATCAGGTGTTCCTGGCCATGCAAACTCCGCGCAGCATTGATACCGGCCAAAATCCCCTGCCCTGCCGCTTCTTCGTAGCCGGAGGTTCCGTTAATCTGACCAGCCGCAAACAAGCCGTCAAGTTCTTTGACCCGGAGATCGGCCTGCAGACACCGCGGATCAAGGCACTCATACTCGATTGCGTAGCCTGTCCTTTGTACTTTGGCGTTCTGGAGTCCGGGGATTGTCTTAAGGAATTGCAGTTGAATCTCCTCAGGCATACTGCTCGACAAGCCCTGGACATACATTTCTTCGGTATCACGACCCGTAGGCTCAATGAACAACTGATGTCTTGAGCGCTCAGGGAATTTAACGACTTTGTCCTCAAAGCTCGGGCAGTAACGAGGTCCGACCCCTTCTATTACTCCCGAGAACAAGGGGGATCGTTCGAGATTCACCCGCACAAGCGCATGGGTTTCCTCAGCAGTCCACGTTATATAGCAGGGCATTTGTTCGATCCGGGGTTCTTTGGCCTGATCAGCCCCATAGTGATAGCTGAATGTCCAAGCTTCATCGTCTCCTTCCTGGACTTCCATCTGAGAAAGATCGAGACTGGTACCGTTCACGCGTACCGGTGTGCCGGTCTTGAAGCGCTGCAGGGGCAGGCCAAAGTCACGCATCGAATCCGCCAGGCCCTTGGCGGCAAACTGATTGTCCGGACCGCCCTCATAAATGGTTTCACCAATAATAATTCGTGAATCCAGGTAGGTACCAGTGGTAAGAATCACTCTCTTGGTTCGGTATACTGCGTTCGTTCGGCTCAGAACACCGTCCAGCACAATTCTGCCACCTTCGGCGCGATAACCCAGCAGCTCCACAATCTCAGCTTGCTTCAGGCTTAGGCCGGGTGTCTTCTCCAAGACATGCTTCATTTCGATCTGATAACGCCGGCGGTCCATCTGTGCACGCGGCGCTCGCACTGCAGGCCCCTTGGAACGGTTCAACATACGAAACTGAATGCCGCACTTGTCGGCAATTCTTGGCATTTCACCACCGAGGGCCGCAATCTCACGTACCAGCTGGCCTTTGGCCGAGCCCCCGATGTTTGGGTTACATGGCAAATTTGCGACAGCATCCAGACTCATCGTAAATAGGACTACTGTACAGCCAAGCCGCGCACCGGCCAAAGCCGCCTCACAGCCGGCATGACCGGCCCCCACCACCGCGATGTCGTAGTGACCCGCGTCGTAATATTTCTTATCTTGCAACAGCTCTGCTGCTTGTCTCATTCGTGCCTACTTTCCGATGCAAAAACGCGCGAAAATCTCTTCTACCATCTGCTCTGAGACATCTTCACCGGTAATCTCGCCGAGCAGTTCCGCTCCCTGGCGAATACCTGAAGTAAGAATGTCCGTGGGCAAACTTGCCAAGTCGTCTTGAAGCGCCGAGAATAGCTCCAGCGCCTCTTCCAGGAGTCTTTGCTGGCGAACTGACGTCAGAACTACGTCCGCGCTGCCGCTGCCGCTCAAGCCTTCGTAGTAATCATTAATTTTTGTCTTTAACTCGTCAATCCCCCAGCCCTGTGTAGCACTTACCAAAATCGCAGCGACGAACGCAGGGAACTTACTCTTGATACTTTCCTGGATCTGCTGCCACTCTGCAGTCTTGTCCAGGTTCTCGGTAAGATCAATTTTGATGCACAATAGGAGAAAGTCATTCGCAGATGAACCCAGGAGATTTGCAACCTGATCAGGGATTTCAACAAGATTTGCGGCTGAAACGACCAGCATCAAAAGGTCAGCTGTCTCGCGCAGTTTGACCGTCCTGTCCACACCCAGGCGTTCGACCGGATCCTGACTCTCACGAATTCCCGCCGTATCATAGATACTCACCGGAATACCCGCCAGATCGATCCTCAGCTCGATAATGTCGCGCGTAGTCCCCGCAAATTCGGTAACAATCGCCCGTTCTTCACCGGCCAAAGCATTCAGCAGTGAAGACTTGCCGACATTAGGCTCCCCTACCAGGACCACCTGAAGATTATCACGCAAAATCCTGCCCTGGCGATTGCCGGCAGCGATATGCCGTAACGATCTGCAGATCCGTTCAAGCCCCTCTTCGCACGCTCTCTGCTGTAAATGAAAGTCTTCGTATTCGGGGTATTCAATATCAACTTCCAGAGCGGACAGCAATGCGTAAATTTCATTCTGCACTTCTGCCAGTCGCAATCCAGCAGTTCCCTGCAACTGCCGCATTGCAGCAGTGTGCTGACGCTCGGTGTCGGCCTGAATTAAGTCCATCACCGCTTCCGCCTGGGCAAGGTCCATTTTTCCATTCAAAAAGGCCCACTTGCTGAACTCTCCTGCTTCGGCAGGGCGAGCACCAGCGCTAATCACAATCTCCAAGAGCGCACGCCGCAGAGCCGGTCCGCCGTGAATCGAGATTTCGACCTGTTCTTCACCTGTATAGGACCATGGCGCGCGGAATCTCGTCAAGACACACTGGTCAAGGCTGGCAACTGGATTATCTGCTTCGTGGACGTAGCCGAAAGCAGCCTGATAACCGGACAGTCGAGCAACTTTCCGCCGTGTCTGTGCGCGGGCAGGCGTAGCCTGTTCTCCGACAGCAGGAAGTTTACCGAATGAAAATATGCGATCTGCCAGAGCAGCCGCACCAGGCCCGGCAATTCGCAAAACTGCCAGTCCGGACGACCCCGGCGGCGTAGCAAAGGCTGTAATGATTTCTCTCACCTTCGGCTCCTTTGTAAAAAAGACTCCCTGCCTGAAGCAGGAAGTCTTGTTAAACTCACATCACTTGCTCGATGTACATGTTCTTGTCAAACAAGTTTAGCTCTGCTTGTTGTCGTCGCTGGTCATTTCATCTTCGAAAGCCAGATCTATGACCACATAGCGGTTTGGCTCATCACCCTCACTGTATGTGGTGACTCCGGCAAAGTCCTGCAAGGTCTCATGCACGACGCGTCGTTCGGCTGCGGTCATCGGTGTCAGTTCGTATGCCTGACCCGTGCGAACCGCTCTCTCCGCCGTGCGAACCGCGAGGCTTGCCACACTGTTTTCGCGCTTGGCTTTGTACCCGCCAATATCCAATGAAACTCGCATACGTGAACGGCTGGTCTTATTTGCGATCAGCGAGCAAAGATATTGCATGGCATTCAGTGTTTCACCTTTGCGACCAATCAAGATCCCACAATCAGCACCATCAATCTCTGCCAAAATCCGGCCGCTTTCGACTGAAACATTCACCGTATTGACGCCGCTGAGCGAAAAACTTTCCAGCACACTCTCTAGGAACGCAGCAATCTCACTGACCGCAACTTCGACTTTGGCCTCTTCATCCAGCTCCTCAACAGGAGTTTCTTCAGAATTGTCAGCCTCTGTGTACTCTGCCGTTTCCGCTGTCTGCTCGTTGTCGGCAGCATTCTCCGTTTCTTCAACTTCGTCAGCTGCCTCAGGAGCCTCTTCCGCAGTGATCACAGGACTTTCGGCTGTCGCTTCAGAGTAAGACTCTGCAACTTCAGGAAGTACGGTCACGCGAACCTTGGCGTTCTTGCCAATGCCCAGAAAACCGCTCTCTTCTTCCAATACCTCGACACTGACCGCGTCAGCACTAAGCTGCAACTCGGCCAAAGCGCGACGAACTGCCTCATCGAC
>JAAYZH010000300.1 GCA_012514965.1 Clostridiaceae bacterium
ATTATCCTTTCGTGATGCGACTTTCGGTTACTTAACCGATCTTAACAATCTTATAGCGCAAAATCCCTCTCGGTGTTGCGACGCTGACACTTTGGCCCTTCTTCTTGCCAACAATAGCAGCTCCGACCGGAGACTCCGTGGAAATTTTTCTTTCGAAAATATCTTCTTCTTTAGAGGAGACCAATGTGTACTCGGTCTCTTCTTTTGTTTCAACGTCCTGAAGTGTCACTTTGCCACCTAAGGCGACTTTGGTTTTGCTGATGTCGTCTTCTTCGATCAAGCGGGCATTCTTGAGCAAATTTTCGAGTTCAGCAATGCGGCCTTCGTTCATAGCTTGCGCCATTTTGGCTTCATCATATTCTGAATTCTCCGAAAGATCGCCAAAAGACAATGCTACTTTGATGCGTTCGGCAATCTCGCTGCGATCCTCGGTTTTGCGTTTCTCAAGTTCTTCTTTGAGGCGGTTAATACCCTCTAAGGTAAAATCATACGTTTGTTCTGTCATTTTTATCTCCTTACTCTGCTTTTATGGCTGTAATCTTCAGGCGAGCTGTCCTCGCTTTTTAATCTATTTCCTGTAGTTATCGACTATCCAGCTTCCTAGGAACGCATATCATTGTCTTTTGTAATAACGTCATGGGCACCCCCTTCGGTGATGCTGGTGGACGAAACACGAATCAAGCGAGCTTTCTGCTGGAACTCCTGAATGTTCAGCGCGCCGCACGCACACATCGTCGAACGCATTTTGGCAAGGCTGGCTTCCAGGTTTTCACGCAGAGACCCTGCATACGGTACGTAGGAGTCGACCCCTTCTTCAAATACCATGCCGCCAGATTTAGTACCCTCTTCGTAACGCTGCCAGTTGCGAGCACGATTCGAGCCCTCGCCCCAATATTCTTTGACATAACTGCCGTTGACAAAAAGTCTTCTGGTAGGACTCTCGTCAAAACGGGCGAAGTAACGGCCCAGCATCAGGAAGTCCGCACCCATGGCCAAAGCCAGCGACATGTGGTTATCATACACGATTCCGCCATCTGAGCAGAGCGGAATATACACACCGGTTTCGGCGAAGTACTCATCCCTGGCTTTGGCCACAATTTGGACAGCCGTCGCCTGACCGCAGCCGATTCCCTTCTGTTCACGGGTTATACAAATTGAACCGCCTCCGATGCCGACCTTGATGAAGTCAGCCCCTGCCTCGGCAAGATAACGGAAACCAGCTTCGTCGATGACGTTTCCTCCTCCGATGTATACGGTATCACCGTAGGTTTCCTTGACCCAGCGCAGCGTATCATACTGCCACTCGGTAAAGCCGTCTGAAGAGTCGATCACCAGAACATCGACACCTGCGTCCAGGAGGGCGGGAACACGTTCTTCAAAGTCACGTGTATTGATTCCGGCTCCGACGATCAGACGTTTGTGCTCATCAAGCAGCTCCAGCGGATTCTCCTTATGTTCACTGTAATCCTTGCGGAATACCATACCTACCAGTTTCCCATCAACATCTATGATAGGTAATTGGTTCAGTTTATGATCCCAAATAATATCATTTGCTTCGCTGAGGCTTGTGCCATCGGTAGCATAAACAAGATGAGACTTCGGCGTCATGAATTCGGTGACAGGAGTCTGCGGATCGAGTCTGGATACTCGATAATCTCGA
>JAAYZH010000301.1 GCA_012514965.1 Clostridiaceae bacterium
AGTACCGAACGAGATTGCGAAGACTCTCGCGACGGAATATTGGGGTTTCCTGGGACTTGATCTGCCTCCGTCAAGCGGTCTCGAACTACGCTTCCTGACGCCTTCCGTTTGGCTGGCCAGAACCCTTATCGAACAAGACAGCAGCGGATCCGCCAGAGAAAGGATTCTGGAAGATGAAAAGGACTACCAAAGACGGCTTGTGCAGCGTTACGTGTATCGTAATGCAGCCAACTCCGTGGTTGTGATGGGGTTTGTCCTCTCCATCTTGCTTTATCTGGCCTTCCATTGGTACAGCATCTTCGAGCGATATCGACTCACAAGACAAAAAGTGACAGCGCCGCCGGAAGCTGCAGAGCCCGGACTTCTAGCCTATCTTGAGACCGGCAAGGCAAGTGGACGTGTGATCCTCAGTACGATCTTCAAACTTGCTTCCTCTGGCTTTATCAGGCTTGAGGAAGATTCAATTCTGCGTGTAACAGAAAGTATTATCCCGTCCGATGAGGTGCTTCGGCCTTTCGAACGTACGATTCTGTACTGGGTTTGGGACCTGATGGAAGGAGAGGACTCCCTGCGTCTCGATCAGCTTGACATACGCTTCGCTGATCCTTCTCGTGCGAATTACGACGTTGCGCTGCGCGTTCGCAATTTTCTTGATGTTGAGTGCGCGGCACGAGGCTGGGTGCCGCTGCCTGGTGAGAAGAAGCCTCATCGCGGTCACTTGCTGACTGGATTTGCTCTTTTACTATTAGCTGTAGTTTTGAGTTGGCTGGGCAGCTATTTTGTCCCATTCACCCTCTTGGTACCCGCTCTGACGTTCTTCATTACTGCCTTCACAAACGTGCGCTTCACAAGAGAGGGATATCAGTTTCTGGCCGCTTGCAAAGCCTACGAACGTTATCTGGAGAATATCGATAACCAAAAAATCAGCGCAGAGATGATGATGCCGATTTTGGACAGAGACTTCATCAATTCGGTAGCTTTAGGCTGTGAAAAACAATTTTTGATGAACCTGCGTTATGTGCTGACCGTTCAGGACCTCCTGAATTCGGGCTTCTTTGGCCGTTACGGTTTTGGCAAGATACAGCACATTCTCGAAGCTTATATTGAGCGCAAGGGCAACCTGAAGGCCAGATATATTCAGTGGCTCTTCCAATATCTCAGCCGGGAGGTCAACAAGCGTTACATTCACCTTCAGACAGCTTTGGTGCGTCTTTGGGTCAAACTGGAGGCCAACCCCCCCGGTATTGAAGGAGAAATCGAGTAACGTTTCGGTTCACAATTTAATTCAAACCGGGCAAAGGCCAAAATTGGGCCAGCTTCCCAGTGGTCCTTGCTAGCGGTCCTAATGAATCAAAAATTTATCGGCTCGCGATCTGAAAGGCGTATGCTATAATAAACCGCAGAAAATGAGACCTGAGAGCTTCTCATGGGAGGAAATATGGCGAAACAGACGAGACTTGCAACGACAATCACGACACACTACACCCAGCAGCAAGGCGCTGCTGATGCATTCTATCTGGACGGCAGGCTAAGCTCGCCCCAGAAGTATAAGGACGCTGACATCACGCTAGATCGCACGGACGAAGGCTTTTACATCGCGATTTTTGCTTCAACGGATCTTAACCGCGAATCCAATCGTACTTACGTTCAGAAGAAGCGCAGCCTCGATCGCATCACGGAGCTGATCAAGGACGAGAATCGCGGCAATATCGACTCCGCGATCAATGACATGGCCGAGAACGCGGTTCACGTCACAGGACGCCTGGGTTTGACCGACGCGACTGTCCGTCACCCGTACTATTCGGGCGTCTTGATCAGAGATGGCGAGATGGCTGCAGTCACGATGGCATCCGGTTTGGCCTATTTGTATCGTGATGAGACGCTCTACCCGCTGACACAGGATGACTTCAAGCTGGAAGCCAGAGACGCAGCCGGCCGTCCCGTCGATAATTTCGATATTTACGGAGCCGGTCGAGCCGGTACGATTCGTTACTCAAATATTTCGCAGATCCAGGTCGATGACTGTATCATTCTGTGCACACGTGAAGTCATGGAGACCATTGGTCAGCAGGGCATGCTTGAGCTGCTGGACCAGGCCTATGATCAAGCGGAGGCTGCTGAACGTGTGGCCGACCTGATGGCCCAGGAGCTTCCCAATACTCCTTTCCAGTTTTTGATGAGTTTTGTTGAGGACGTATTCATCCCGGCCCGCAACCGTCGTGACAAGCGCGGTGACACCGGCATCCACAGAGCAATCACGAATGTCTCGATATCCGAAACCGCTATGACGGATGAGACCGCGCGTTTCAATCCACAGGCGATCAGCCCGTATTCCGCCGCCGCCGCGGGCCTTGTTCCACCCATGAAGGAGGCAGCCTCTACTGCCGTTACGGCGGCTCCCCCAGCAAACGCATCGCAGCCGATACCCGTTGCGGAACAGCCGACGACAGACGCCCAGCAGCCCACGGCAGACGCACAGCAGCCCACATCGCCTGACCATTTCTGCATCAAGAGTACAGACAACGCTGTTGGTGGTTTGGCCGCAGCATTCATGGCAAAAAAGGACAAGAAGAATCTATACGATTATTCAGGCAGCACGAAACAGCCGACCGGTGACGATACTGCTGTTGTACCACCGGTATCAGCAGGGGAACAAGCAGAAGACGCGGCCTCGTCCGCAGCCAAGCCCGCAGCCTTTATGAGCGCAGCCGAGAGTTTGAGACGCGAACTTCCAGAGGACAACGAGAGCTGGGCCTCCGATGACGTAGAGCAGGCCGCTTACGCATCCCCCAAGAAGAACCGCGGCGGCCGCATCTTGCTGACCATTCTCGTAATCTTACTTCTGGCAGCCGCTTTCCTGGCGGTCGCGTACATTCTGGATCGCAACAAGGATAATCAGCCGGCGGTAACAACAGAGCCTAGTATTACAGCCAGCCTGACAGAAGCCCCGACGGAGAGCTCCACGACTGTCGCCACAACAGAGACCACAGCCGCAACTACCACTACAGTCGAGGCGACTACTACCGTGCCCACCACCTCCGAAGGCCAGGTCATCCGACTCGAAGGAGCC
The DNA here is from genome assembly GCA_012514965.1 of Clostridiaceae bacterium. Classification (GTDB taxonomy): domain Bacteria; phylum Bacillota; class Clostridia; order Saccharofermentanales; family Fastidiosipilaceae; genus JAAYZH01. The sequence goes on from JAAYZH010000301.1 coordinate 3,071, forward strand.
GAGGGCGGCACCTACGCTTCGATTTATGAAGTACAGCCCGGTGACAGTTTTGCCAGAGTCTTCGCCGCTGTTTATGACGAATACGACACCGCCGGCATGAGTCTCGCCACTGTAAATCAGCTGATTGGGCTCTTTGTCGAGGCAAACCCCGACACCATCTCCGGTACAGTCGAAGACAACAACGTTACAATCTATTACGGCACCTTCATCAATGTCCCGGATCCATCCACAATCCTCGAGCTCAAGCCCGAGCCATAAACTATTTTCGTCTCTAGCAATTGTCGGGCCAAAACCCGGCTCAACACCCAAGCGGGCCGTCGCAGCACGGCCCGCTTTTTTGGTTCGCCCAGCATGGGCGCAAACTAATCGGTGAAAGACCGTAGCGTACCCTGATAGTGGGAAACGCACAGCCAAAGACAAGGGTGTCCATCGTGAGGTGGAATCTGAAGGAAGTCGGCGG
>JAAYZH010000302.1 GCA_012514965.1 Clostridiaceae bacterium
CTCTCCGTTTCACCGGCAAAAGCACGCAGCAGTTTTTGGCCTTCGATCATTTCTTCAGCGTGCGCTTGCAGCGAGCCTGTACGCTTGGATTGCGCCAGGAAGAGACGATGCGAGGTCTTGGCGATAATACTTGTCACAAAAAAGCTAAGCGGAGTAATGAGCAGTACAACCAGAGCCACCCAGGCTTGAATACTGAACATAAAAATCAGCGAGCCAAACAAAATTATCAGACCGGAAAACAGTTGCTGAAAGACCTGCAGTAAAGCTTCATTCACGGACTGAATATCATTGGTCAGGCGGCTGGTGACATCCCCGTGGGAGGCCTTGTCAAAATAGCTCATCGGGAGGCGGGAGAGTCGGTTAAAGGCATCTTCGCGCATGCGTCCGGCTGCCCGGTTGCTAAGTGCTGCAACACCTCTTCCCTGCCAAATGCCAAAGCCAAAAGCGGCGATAAAACACAGGGCCAAAGCCCAGAGCAGCCGCAGATCCCAAACTTCGCCTGGCAGCATGGAGTCGAGGAGAAAGCCAATCAGGCGTGGTACCAGCAGTTGCAGGATCCCCGCACAAAAACTCAAGCCGAGAACTGCGATCAGTGTCTTCTTCTCGGGCCGCAGGTAGCTGAAAAGTCGAGGCCAGACTCGGCCGTTAATCGGCTTTTTCATAGTTCAGCCTCCCCTGCTGCCTGTGTCTGGCTCTCATAAATGGCGCGATACAGTTCGCTCGAAGCCAGCAATGCGTCGTGCGTACCCGCGGCAACCAGTTCTCCTTCATCCAGAAGCAAAATCCTTGTGCTGTTTCGCAGGCTGTATATGCGCTGCGATATCATTATCAAGCTGCAGCTCCAAGGCAGTTGCTTAAGGGCTTTGCCCAGACCGGATTCCGTTTTGTAATCAAGGGCGCTAGCCGCATCGTCCAGAATCAGTACTTCAGGTCGGCGCACAAGCGCCCTCGCGATGCAGAGGCGTTGCCTTTGGCCGCCGCTGAGATTGCGCCCGCCACGTTCGACTCGCGCCTCAAGCCCACCCATAGCGCTGACAAAGTCCGCAGCCTGCGCGATTTGCAGCGACTGCCACAGAACTTCATCTCCGGCCGCAGCTATCTCATGAGCATCCTCGAGTCCCAGCAGCAGGTTAGAACGCACCGTACCGGAGAAAAGCTGGGCCCGCTGCGGAACTGTCGCGATCGACTTGCGAATCTCTTGCGCTTGCACGGTCTTCAGATCATGTCCTTTTAGGTAGACCGCCCCGCTCTGCGGATCATAAAACCGTTGCAGCAAACGGGCCAAACTGCTCTTGCCTGAGCCGGTCGCCCCAATGATGCCGAGATTCTCACCGGGATGGAGTGCAAAAGTAACCTCTCGCAAGGCAGGCCTGGCTCCTTCTTCGTAGGAATAGGTCAGCTTCTCTACCTGCACAAGCGCAGCGGGGTCAAAATTCTGTGGCATTTCGGTGTCTGCGCTCTCGGGTTCTACAAGCAGCTCTGCCTCTGTCGTCAGCACCTCTTCCAAACGCTCCGCCGATGCCAGCGTCTTGGGTACAGCCATCACCAGATTGGCCGTAACGGTCATTGCGAGCAGAACCTGCGTAAAGTAGTTCATCAGCGCAATCATTTCGCCCGGCGACAGCTCGTTGTTCTGCACCAGACCACCGCCCAGATAGAGGGCCGCCACAATGGCCAGATTCACCACCAGAACCGTACCGGGATTCATAAAGGCCGAGATCTTGCCCGCAAGTTCCAGAGAATCCGTCACTTTCCGGTTGCTAGCCGCGAAGTAACTGCGCTCGTGTTCTGAACGATTGAAGGCCCGAATGATTCGCACACCGGACAGATGGTCGGAGACCAGACGGCCGAGCTTGTCGGTGCCGCGTTGCGCTTCCTGAATCAGCGGCAGTGTACGTCGCATAACATACGTCAACAGCACGGCGGCCAAAGGAATTGACAAGAGCATCAGGACGGCAATGGGGGGCGAAATATAGAAGGCCAGCAGACTCCCGCCGAGCACCAAAAATGGAGCTCTGATCGCAAGTCGAATGAGCATGGCAACCGCAAACTGTATGTTGCTGATGTCCAGCGTCAAGCGATTGGCCAAAGTCGACGTACCGAAACGGTCGAGCTGCGCAAACGAAAACATCTGAATTTTGGCAAAAAGATCGCGCCTCAGGAGGGTTCCGACCCCCTGCGACGCTACCGAAGCCATGTATTGGCAAGTAAATGAAAATAACATGCCCAAGACCACCAGAAGCAGCAGCTGACCGCCCCGGCTGACAAAAAAGGCCGTTTCACCGCGATGGAGCAGTGCCCCGTCGATCACGCGAGCCATAAACAGCGGCATCAGCAGCTCTAAAACAGCCTCGATTAATTTAGCCAGCGGCCCCAGTGTCAGTTGCAGTCTGTAAGGCTTGAGGTAGGGCTTGAGGATTGACAGCGACGATTTACGTCTCATCACCTGTCCCTTCCATGTAACGCAGAATCTCTGCTTTCAACACTGCCTCGATATCCGCCTGCGGGATTTTGCGAATAATTTTTCCTTTACGGAAGAGCAAGGCAGAATCCTTGCCTCCAGCGATACCGATATCGGCCCGGGAAGCTTCCTGTGGACCATTTACCGCGCAGCCCATGATGGCTACGCTGATGTCTGTTTTCTTATCCTTCAGAAAGTTCTCGATTTCTTTGGCCAAAGGCAGCATGTCATATTGCAGACGGCCGCAGGTGGGGCAGGAAATCAAGTCCGGAACATCTTCCAGAAGATTGAAACTCTTGAGGAGCGTTTTGCATATCGCGAGCTCATCCACCGGGTCTGAAGACACGGAAATTCGTATAGTATCGCCGATGCCTTCATGCAGCAAAGCACCCAGGGCCGCAGAAGACTTAATGCTTGAGTAGAGCATGGTACCGGCCTCCGTTACACCCAAGTGCAATGGATAGCGGAAAGTCTGGGCAGCCAGACGGTAGGCGTCGATGGTAAGGGGCACATCCGAGGACTTAAAAGACAAAACCAGGTCGTCGAAGCCCTCTTCTTCCATGATCTGCACTTGATAGCGGGCGCTTTCAACCATGGCCTCAGCAGTAGGACCGCCAAAACGTTCAAGAATCTCTTTGCCAAGAGAGCCGCTGTTGACCCCGATACGAATGGGGATCTTGCGGGCCTGACAAGCCTTGATTACTTCGACCACACGAGAGCGCTCGCCGATATTGCCCGGATTGATGCGAAGCTTGTCAATGCCTTGCTCGGCGGCAATGAGAGCGAGACGATAGTTGAAGTGGATATCCGCGACCAAGGGGCAGTTGACCTGCTCTTTGATTTTGCCGATCGCATAGGCATCTTCCTCGTCCAAAACTGCCAGGCGGACGATGTCGCAGCCCGCTGTCTGCAGCGAGCGAATTTGGCTGATCGTCTTTTCGACATCCTTGGTTTTCGTGTTTGTCATGGACTGCATGACTACGCGATTTTGACCGCCGATTTGCACGTTGCCTACCATTACCTTTTTTGTCTCAGTTCTTTTTGGCATATTCAATCCTCGCTCTGCTCGTTCAATTCACTCCGTTACCGGCAACTTGCTTAAACATCCAGGAGATGGTCCAGATCCACAGCCGGCGGTCGGCCGGGCGCGTTCAAGTCCAGCTCCCGTAAATACTCTTCAATCTGCTTGATGAGGTAGGGAGGTGTCGAGGCACCGGCTGTTACACCGACCACATCACTCTGTTTAAACCACGCAAGATCAAGGTCCTGGGCTGATTCTACGCGATAAACGGCAGGGATCCCTGCCTCTTCCCCAATCCTGGCAAGCATAGCCGTATTGTTGGACAAAGGATCACCCACTACCAGTAAAACATCCACATTGTCGTGGTTACGCACAGCTTCCTGACGGCGTCGGGTTGCCGAACAAATCTCGTCGCTAAATCGCGCTCGCGGGAAACGCTCCCTGATGACTGCAAAAACCTCAGCCAAATCGGTCATAGACAGTGTGGTTTGGTTCGTTACGAAAATCTCTTTATTCAGGGGAAGCATGTCCGCACTCGGTACATCCCCGGTGCCGGTGATCATCCGCACACCCTCCCTGCCGTCACAAATACTCAAGGCTTCCGGGTGCCCGGCTTTGCCCACATAAAAAACTTCTCTGCCGGCTTCGAGCTGTTCGCGCACCAGGTTCTGGTAAAGCGCACCTCCGGGCATGTAGCATCCACCGCCTTAAGTCCAAGCCGATCTGCCTTCGCCATCACTGCATCTGAAACACCATGCGCCGAGAAAATAACAAAGCCCTGCGGTACCAAATCCAGAAGCTCCTCACGACTGAGGCCAGGGTGTGCAACCGTATGGATTCCCCTACGTTTCAGAGCGTCGACAACCATCTGGTTGTGTACCAGCAAGCCCAAGAGAGTAACCGCCTCATTGGGATGCTCATCCCTGACTTGCAGGGCCTTCCGGATTGCCAAAACCACACCTCGGCAGTAACTGCGCGGGATAACCGAGACAACTTGCATACCCTCTCCTCTACTTGCTTTCATAGAGCGATTATAGCACAGGCTATCTGCCTAAAAAAATCTCCCGCAAGCGCGCTGCCTGCGAGAGACTATCCGGAACGAATCTATGCTTATAGGCAGGCTGTTACTGCTTTGCTTCGTCGAGCACAAGCTCTGTTTCAAAATATTCACCTTCACGGTAATAACGGACGTCTACTTTATCCCCCGCCTGGTAACGGTTCTTAACGAGATTCAGCTGGGCGATGCTGACCACCTCTTCGCCGCCAAACTCTACTATGACATCACCGACTCGCATACCTGCCTCGATTACGCAGCTATCTGCCGCGATATCACGGATCCATACACCCGGTACCAGCTTGCCTGCATAAGATTCTGCCATCTGCGGAGTAACGCTGCTGCCCATAATGTTGAGTGAGGGACGTCCGGAGACATATCCATCATTCACCAGAGCATTAATAATTGGCGAAGCAGTATTCATTGGGATCGCGAAACCCAAGCCTTCAACGGTCGCTCGCGTTGACGCGGAGGAGGCTTTGGCCACGTTGATGCCGATCAGCTCACCGTATGAATTGAACAAACCGCCGCCGGAGTTACCGCTATTGATTGCAGCATCCGTCTGTATGAGGTTCGTCAACTCAATTAGATCTCCATCCTCTTCCAGTATCAGTGTGCGGCCCAAAGAAGAGATAATGCCTGCGGTGACTGTACCCTGGAAATCTCCCAAAGGATTACCGACCGCCACTGCAAGCTCACCGACCATGAGGTCATCCGAGTTGCCGATCTTCGCCGCCGGCAAGTCTTCAGCATCGATCTTGATAACAGCGATGTCGCTGTTTGGCGCTGCGCCGATTAACGAAGCCTTGTGACTCTGTCCCGTTGCCAAGACCACATCAATGCTCTTCGCGTTCTTGATAACGTGATTATTCGTCACAATATATCCATCCGATGAGACAATTACGCCTGAGCCGGCACCTTCAAATTCCATGGTGCCATAGAAAGTTTCCTGGAGCCCGGTCGTCGTGATCGCAACTACCGCCGGCTGTGCCAGCTGAGCAATCTCCATCGTGGACAACGGCTCCTGGCCATCCTTAATCTCGGTACGTATTGCGGCCTGCGCTACACTGTCATGACGTTCACGTGTGCTGATCGTATCAGTATCCTGCAGGTTCGGTATGATCGTTGACAGCTGATCTGCACTCGAAGTCGTCTGCGCAGTTGTCTTAGAGGGCAGACTGAGCCCCTCCAATACAGAACAAGAACTTAAAACTGCGCTTAAGACCAATGCCGCCGCACCGAGCTTGAGAACGTTCCTGTGGACGCCATTAGCCTGCTGGCGATTTGTGTTCTTCTTAAGCAATTTCATGCAGCTTCCTCCTAAAATGATTTAAAAATGTCTACGGATATTATAAAGGAGAAGCACCTCAATGCCTCTCCTCAATATCCTTGTGTATTGAAAACATTATATGAACGCTCGTAAAACTTCGCTTATTCGTGATTGAACTGGCTCTTATTCTGCAGTTCATGTAATTTCTTAATCTGAGTGTGGTTGACGAACAGCAGGTAGGCTGAGCCCGTACAGACGATGGCGCTGAGCACCAGGAGGACATAGGGCCAGGCTAATGCACCTGCGTTCAGCCAGATGTAAGCAGACAAAAAACCGAGCGGCAGAACGGACAGCACGGTAATCAGGAGGAGACGTTTCCTGAGTGACTTCTGCAGCTCCAGCTGAGCTTGAATTACGCCGCTCAGAAATTCTCTGCGGATGTCCCCAGAACAGCCGCGGCAAATAAGTTCTTGCGCGGCGGGAAGCTTGCCGGCAAATCGAAAATCTGTCACCTGCCCACATCTTGGACAAGTGACAGATACCTTTGTTTCAGGATCAGTTTGCAAATTGCGACCAAAGCGAAAGAGTGGCATCAGCTGACAGTTCCGTCCGTAGGATCGACACTGACAGTCAAACCGCTGCTCAGAATTTCCGTGGCGTTCCTGGCATTGATAATCACCGGAATATTCAAACTCGAAGCAGCTTCGGTGAGGAAATCAGACTGAACCTCTTCACTGATCA
>JAAYZH010000303.1 GCA_012514965.1 Clostridiaceae bacterium
TAGCGTTTTACTTCTTTACCCTCATGGCTACGGCCAAAATTCACTACCTGATACTGTTTCATCTCAAACCTCCGTTATTGTGTTATCGTCTCTGACTTACCTTGCGAACTGTCAATAGGTCTGTTACCGGCCAATGTAAGCAATGTGACCTGATTACCGCGTTTCAGGAGCGGCAAAGCAGCTTGCCACAACGTAGCTCCGGTGCTAATTACATCATCCATTAGTATAATATGCTTACCACGCAATGTCGATTCAGCTGAACACACAAAAGCTTCGTCTACATTTGCCAGCCGCTCTTCGCGGTGAACCGTCTCCGATTGTCTTGAAGTGTGCTTCTGACGCAGTAAGCTGTCAGTATCTAGCGAGCAACCTATGTTTTTCGCCATCTGTCCAGCAAAAAGCTCCACTTGATTATACCCCCTGTCGCGCAGTCTTTGTGCATGCAGAGGAACTGGTATCAAAACTTCAGCCTCAAGCCAATCCGCTTGCCTTGTATTCGCCCTGTATCGCTTTTCTCTTTGCCAAAATTGTGCCAATAAATCACCAATCAGGATAGCAAAGTCCATGCGTTCATGGAACTTCAAGCCAGTTACAGCCTGGCGAATGGATCCTTCATAGTAAAATGCCGTAAATAAGGGTAAGGCTGCGCTTTGGCCAAGCTGTCCTGGTTGTTGTAACATTTCAAAACACTTATCCGGAGGGCGCAACGGCAGTTCATCAAGACAGAAGGAGCAAATCCCTGAGGGGAATGCTCCTTGCACAATCCTTCTTTGGCATAATGAACAGACCTGAGGCAAAGCAGTCAGAAACAGATCTTCCAGGACCTGCCATTTATCTTTGATCGCTTGTCCAGCTTCCACGAAATCAGCTGAGTTCAGCTGCTTTCTTCTGCAACAGCTCGACTTTATCCACACGTTCCCACGGTAAATCCAGATCGGGGCGCCCGAAAGCACCGTAGGCCGCAGTTTGTCTGAAAATTGGACGCCTTAAATTTAGTTCAGAAATGATGCCATCTGGCGTAAAGTCGAAACAGGCTTGCGCCAGCTCAGCCAGCTTCTCATCTGGAAGCTTGCCTGTGCCATACGTGTCTACATACACGGATACCGGTTTCGAAACGCCGATCGCATATGCCAGCTCAATCAAACAGCGACTTGCCAAACCTGCGGCAACAATATTCTTGGCCGCATAGCGAGAGATATAAGCTGCCGAACGGTCGACCTTCGTGGGGTCTTTACCCGAAAAAGAACCTCCTCCATGAGGAGCGGAACCACCGTATGTATCGACGATAATCTTGCGACCGGTCAAACCAGAGTCTCCCCGAGGCCCTCCGATGACAAATCGGCCTGTAGGATTGATCAAAATCTTCGTATTTTCATCAAGTAAATCACCCGGAATGGCGTACCGAATCACGTCACGTTCTATGTCTTCGCGCAATTGCTTCAAATCAATATTGGGATCGTGTTGCGTTGAAACGACCACCGTCTCAACTCGTGACGGATGGTCACCATGATATTCGACCGTTACCTGGGCTTTGCCATCCGGACGAATGTAGGAAAGCAGGCCGTTCTTGCGAACCTCTGCCAGCCTGCGTGTTAGTTTATGTGACAAGGAAAGCGGCAGTGGCATCAGCTCCGGCGTTTCTTTGCAAGCATAGCCGAACATCATTCCTTGGTCGCCGGCACCTGTCTGAACCTTCTCATCGACTGAGTCATAAGCACTGTTCACACCCTGAGCGATGTCTCCGGACTGTTCGTCAATCGCAGTTAACACAGCACAGGTTTCGGAATCAAACCCGTAATCGGATGATTGGTAGCCAATGTCCGCAATTACTTGACGGGCGATCTTCTGGATTTCGACGTAGCAGTTTGTGCTGATCTCTCCCACGATAAAAACCATGCCTGTCGTAGCAATGCATTCACAGGCGACTCTTGCCTGAGGGTCTCTACTCATAATTTCATCTAAGACTGCGTCTGCGATCTGGTCACAGACCTTGTCCGGATGTCCCTCTGTCACTGACTCGGAGGTAAATA
>JAAYZH010000304.1 GCA_012514965.1 Clostridiaceae bacterium
AAAATCGTCACATTCAGCGCAGAACCGTCGTTCAGCCTGAACGTCCGGGTGCCGGAGCCCTTGCCATAAGTGGTTTCGCCAATTAAAACAGCTTTGTCATAATCTCGCAGAGCGCCGCTAAAGAGTTCAGCTGCCGAAGCCGTACCTCCATTCACCAGGATGGCATAGCGCATGTCTTCCGGGACCATCATCTCGGCGTCCGACGTCCAGGTCTCTGTCTCGATCTCACCGTCCTGGCGCCCCCGCGTAGTCGCAATGATGCCTTCAGGCAGGAGCAGGTCCAGCGTCTCAATCAGCGCCTGGGCGCTGCCGCCGGGGTTGTTGCGCATATCGAAGACAATCTGGCTGGCTCCCTGATCGAGAAGCTCCTGCAGGCCGACCTTGAATTGCAAAGGCAAGGTTTCGGCAAATTCGGTAATCTGCATGTAGCCGGTGATTTCGTCTATCATTCGCGTCTGAATCAGCTCTACGGTAACCCTCGCGCGAACAATTGAGAACGGAATCTCTTCGCCTTCACGCCAGATCACCAGCTTCACTGTCGTTCCGTCCGGTCCTTTGACCGAGGTAGCCAGCTCCGTGGTATTGGTGAACTCCTCAGCGGACCTGCCATCTACTGAGACGATAATATCGCCTGGCAAAAGGCCGTTCGCGGCTGCAGGTCCGTTCTCAAGGACCGAGACAAGTTCGAAACTACCGTTATCGAGCATCGTCACGGTAGCGCCGATTCCGGAATAATTTCCGCTCATGGATTCCGTGAATGATTGAAAATCCTCAGAAGTCATGTAATAGGTGTACTTGCTATCCATCGAGTTCACAACGCCTTCGGTCATGGCTTCGATTACTTCGCTCGGACTCAAGACTTTGTAGTAGTTGCCCCGTAAAACATTGATGACACTCGCCAGCTTATCTGCCGCGGCTTTGGCAGCCGGATCTTCACTGTGGACAGATATACCCAAGTCACTGATATCCTGCCCGACCGGAACCGCAGCCCCTTTCGCTGTGCCCGGCAAAATACCTTGCGAGGCCAGACCCCAGGTCAGCGACAGCGTCATGACGAAGGTGAGAAAGACACTGACTAAGACCGGCAGCACAGCGCTCTTGCCTCGCTTGGGCGCAGTATAGGCGTTGCGGGACGGCATGGCCGGACCGCCTTGTGAGTAGGGAGGCTGAGCTTGCGGGGGCATACCTTGAGGACTTTGCCCTTGCGTTTGACGACCCTGTCCACCACCCTGAGCTTGCCAATTCTGATGTGTGTAACGAGGTTCGTCACCCGAGCCCTGCTGATTCTGTCCAGGCTGATCGTTCATAATAATTTCCTCTCCAATTGTCCGCCGGCTGTAAAATACGGCTGAGACTGGCTGATATCTTCAATATTTCTCTATGATAATGCATAAACAAAAAAAATTCTGCCGTGCTTGCGAGAACAACGGCAGATTTACGTAATCGTCACAAAATCTTCTTAACCAAAGAGGTAAGGATAGGGATTCACTGTGTCCAGTCTGGCCGCTTCGGGCGAGCCCGGCTTGCGCACTTCAAAATGGACATGACAGCCCGTTGAACTGCCGGTAGAACCCATCCCCCCGATCCGCTGTCCTTTTTGGACATACTGACCTACAGAGACGTTGATCGTTTTGAGATGCGCGTACAGTGTCTGCAGCCCATTGTCATGCTGGATCATCACGTAATTGGCATAACCATAGCCGCCGTAATTATAATTAGGAAGCGGGTACGAAACTCGAACGACGGTACCAGGCAAAGCCGCGACAATCGGATCATTGAAACTGCCGGGAAAGTCCAAGGCCGTGTGGAATTCACGCACACTCGGGTTAAGAGGGAAATTACGCCATCCGTAGTAGCTGCTGATGTATGTGTTGCCGGGCGCGGGAAATACCATACCGCTGGCAGATGCAGCGGGCGCAGAAGGCTTCTGTGTAATAACAGCCTGGGCTTTGCGGGTGGCTTCTGCCTGGGCTGCGCGGGTGGCTTCTGCCTGAGCTGCGCGGGTGGCTTCTGCACTGGCTGCGCGGGTGGCTTCCGCCTGGGCCGCGCGGGTAGCTTCGGCGCGGGCGGCGCGTGTGGCCTCGGCCTGCGCAGCAATACTTGCGTTGATCTGGTTTTGGCGCGCATCTATACTGCTCTGCAGCGATTGATTCCAGTTGTATGACCCCTGCAACGCGCTTAGGTTTGACGAACGATTGGCCAGTTGTTCCTGGAGTATAGCAATGTCATTTTCCGTGATCGCAATTCCTTGGGACAAAAGCTCAATTTCCGCTTCTTTTTGTGCTACGAAGAGTTCGTACTGCTTTTTGCTGTCCTCGGCTACCATCTTCTTGACTTCAGCCGTTTCGCGCGCCGCAGTGAGCTCTTCGAGAATCTGCTGGTCAGAGCGTCCAATCACACTCAGCAGTTCGAGATTCGTAAAAAAGCCTGTTATTCCATCGGAATCCAGCAGGACCTCAAGCGGAGATTGTTTGCTGCGTTTGAACATAGCGATCAGGCGTTCTTCGTATTCGACTTGTTTGTCCGCGACTTCTTTACGCGCTGCCTCATACTCGGCAATTGCTCTATCCATAGCGGCCTTCGCTGCCGCCAGCTCAGCCATCAAATTGTCGTATTCAACCTGGAGAATTTTGCCCTCACGCAGAAGTTCTTCGAGCTGCCCGGTGAGTGTATTGCTCTGCTGACGAAGAGAATTGACCTCGCTGCGAACTACGGCCATCTCTGCATCGATCTGAGCCTGTCTGGAGGCCAGCTCAGCTTCCTGACGACGCAGTTCTGCCAGCTCATCCTTCTGCTCCTGTGTAGAGAAGTCCTCGCCTCCGCTCTGGTTCGCCGAGAGCGGCCTCACGGGCCAGGTGATCGAAAATAGCAAGGTTATGGCCAGCATCAAGGCGGCTAATGACTTCTTCTGCATGAATTCCTCCTTAGACGTTTACGTGTTTCCTGACCGAGATCGCGCTGCCTGCAGCTCCGACCAGACCCCCGGTCACAAGCAATATGGCCAGCACCGGCCAGATGAGTTTCGTCAAGGGCAACAAAGCCCAGGCACTGCTTAACTGTGTGTCTTGCATTGCCCAAGCATACACGCGAGTATATAGATAAGCACCTACTCCCCACGCTATAATTGCTCCAATTATACCAGTGAACGCGCCTTCCAGTAAATAGGGCACGCGAATATAGCTATTTGTAGCTCCGACATATTTCATAATCGCGATCTCTTCCGATCGGGCCAAAATCGAGATTCGTACCATGTTCGAAATAATCAGGAGTGAAATCAGCAAAAGGACAGCGACTGCGGCGAGTGTGGCCAAATTGACAGTCCGCGACGTGCTCGTAAGAAAGTCCAGGACATTCTTACTGTACTGAATGTCGTCGATACCGGGAAATGTCTCAATGTACATCTGAAAACCATCAATTGCCTCCGGCCCGGCCAGCTGTACGGTAAACGAGTAAGGGAGTTTTTGCGGATCCAGACTGTCCAGCAGAGCCGCGTCCTCACCCAGAGTCTCACGATAGGCGTCGTAGTTTTGCTGCGGCGTCTGCAGACCATATTTAATTACATCGTCACTGCCAGCCAAAGCATTGTCTATCGCGGTGATTTCCTGCTCGCTTACCCCACTACGCAGCCAAATCTGCACAGGTGGTTCCGTGCCGATTTTGTCCACTATATAGTTTGCGTTCAACGAAAACATGATAAAGATGCCAAGCACGCCAAGCATAAGCGTCACCGTCGTGATCGACGCGAAGCTGATCATGAGATGACGGGAGAAACCGCGCCCGGCCTCCTTAAAAATATTGCCAATGATATTTACTTTCATAATTAAGTCTGCAACATGCCTTCCGGATTGATTTCGCAGTACGCGTAGCCAGCCCTCTCTTCGTCGCGGATGACCACGCCGTTACGAACTTCGATCACTCGCTGCTTCATACGGTCTACGAGGTCGTGATCATGCGTACAAATCATTACAGTTGTACCCTCGCGGTTGATTTCTTTGAGTACAGCCATAATCTGTTCGCTGGTGTCAGGGTCGAGATTACCGGTCGGTTCATCGGCCAGGAGGAGCTTGGGATTGTTCACAATGGCGCGGGCAATCGCGACTCTCTGCTGTTCGCCGCCCGAGAGCTCTGAAGGGCGCATCGCTGCCTTCTGGCGCAGACCGACCGTGCTTAGCACAATCGGAACCTGACGATTAATCTGCCGTTTGCTCGCTCCCACAATTTCCATGGCAAAGGCAACATTCTCGAAGACATTCTTCGTTTCAATCAAACGAAAATCCTGAAAGACCATGCCGATATTCCTGCGAACATAGGGAATCGCCCGTTGCTTGATACGCGTCAAGGAGGTCCCGCCCACGACAATTTCACCGGAATTGGCCTGCTCTTCGCAGGACAACAGCTTAACCACCGTGGACTTCCCGGAACCGCTGGTTCCGATCACAAACACGAACTCTCCCGAATTGACATGAAAACTCACATTCCGCAAAGCCAGGGGGCTTTTTTTGGAATACGACATACTTACATTATGAAAATCTACCATAGCTCCTTAGTTGCGCCACCATTTGCTGGAGGGAGCGCTTGTTGAATCTTTCTCAAGAAATTCAAGGTATTGTCTAACCATAGACGCCAGCTTGAACAGGACTGCGTCGTCGAATGTACGCAAGTCCAGGGCGGTGATCTTCTCGACTTTGTCCAGACGATAGACCAGCGTATTACGATGTACAAACAGCTGTCTGGAAGTCTCGGAACCGTTGAGGTTGTTCTCGAAGAATTTGTCGATGGTGACGAGCGTCTCATGATCCAGCGCTTCGTACGAGCCTTCAGGGAAGACTTCGTCAAGGAACATGTGACAAAGTGTGGGCGGCAGCTGATAGATCAGACGGCCAAGGCCCAGACTGTCATAGCGCATGATGTAATTATCCTGGCTGAAGATACCGCCGACCGTGAGCGCCAAGCTGGCTTCGCGATAGGACTTCGCGCAGTCTTTAAGGGTCTCAGCCGGCATACCGATGCCGATAAAGACAGAGCTCATAGACTCGCTGTTCAGTGTGGCCAAAATATTGTCGGCCAAAGCATCGACCTGGCTGAGCTCATCACGATAGAATTCTTTGACCAGCACAATATTCTCTTCGTCCATGGCCAAAACATGATCCATCTTGCGATTGGGGAAAAGGCTCTTCATGATCTCGAGACAGTCCAGACTGTTCTCTTCCTTGATCCTGACCAGATAGACCACGCGAAGTGCTGCGTAGGGAATACGATATTCACGTGCCTTGAGCGGAATATCACCGGGAAGTTCGTTCTCGAGAAGAATATTCTTGAGCAGAGCCTCACGGTCCGAATCCTTGTTGCCGTCACGCAAAGCGGCCGACATCCAATTGGACAACAGCTCAAGTTGTGTCTGCGAGTTGTGATCCGTGCCCTCGATAAAGCAAACATACTCCGGCGTTTCATCGCTGCCGAATTTACGATACGTGGTTTTGCCGGTCACAGCAAATAAATCCTCTGAGGTAAAAATCTCAGACGCTAATTTATCCACGCTCCCTACCCGGCTTGCATTCGTGCAGGCAATGACGGTACCGTCGGAATCCGTGACACCCGCCACGCGCTCCAAAATACCTGCGGCATCGTGAATTACTTTAATGATATCTTCCATAAAAAGTCTCCCTTTCACTTGGTGCGGAGTCTGCCTGCTATTATAGCCTTTATTACAATAGTATTTCAAGGTTATTTCGATATGTAACAATGGCAGAATTCAATTGGAGCAGCAGTGTGTCTATTCAGGCTCCTATGCTCCATTCGGCAAGCTTATCCATATTTGCTTCTATTGTACAAAAAAAGAGAGGTTCCCGCTCGAACCTCTCGTGAAAAAACTGTAATTTGCGAAAATATTGTGGGCAACGGCACCCCCAAATCAATTTATTAAGAAATAATGGTCTTCTCGGTCTCTTTATCGAAGAGATTTACGCGATAGTTGTCAACTGCGATTGTGACATCATCACCGACTACAGTAAACGACGTAATCGGATTGACGCTGGCGGTGATGGAGAAATCACCGACTGTGCAGTACAGATAGGATTGGGCACCGAGCTTCTCGACGACGTCAACGTGGGCCGGGAAAATGGAACCGGTTGCAGTGGAGACCTTGACCTTCTCCGGGTCATCGCTCATCGCTTCAGGACGAATACCGACGACGATGTCCTTGCCGACATAATCGTTCACAGCCGGTACATC
>JAAYZH010000305.1 GCA_012514965.1 Clostridiaceae bacterium
CTGATTTCCGCTGCGTCCGATCCGCAATACATCGAAGTCTGCCGCACCTACGCGGAGGGACGCGGTGATGAGCTGATCCTGATCCCCACACGCGACGGTCTCACCGATCTGGAAGCTCTGCGTGAACTCCTTCAGGTACCCACTGCCGGAGTATTTATCCCGCAAGTCAACTTCTTTGGCCAAATCGAAGATTCAGAAGCCCAGGCCGCTGTGATTCACGAGGCCAAAGCCCTCTTCGTCATGGGCGTCAATCCCATCGCCTCAGCCATTCTGCAGAGTGCCGGGGAAGCCGGAGCTGACATCGCTGTAGCTGAAGGCCAGCCCTTGGGCCTGCCCCTGAGCTTTGGGGGCCCTTACATCGGCCTCATGGCCTGCCGCGAAAAGCTGTTGCGCCAGATGCCCGGCCGCATCGTCGGACAGACCACTGACCGGGACGGCAAACGCGCCTTTGTCCTTACGCTGCAAACCCGTGAACAGCATATTCGTCGTGAAAAAGCTTCTTCGAATATCTGTACGAATCAAGCCCTCTGCGCCCTCACCACGACTGTCTACATGGCAGCGCTCGGCAAACAGGGCTTGCAGGAAGTTGCTGAACAATGCGTGTCGAAAGCACATTATCTCCAATAAAAGTTGACTGCACTCGGGTATAGGCCGATCTTTGGCGGGGAATTCTTCCACGAGTTTGTCACGCGCTCGCCGAAAGACAGTGCGGAATTGAATCGCCGCCTGGCAGAAGCAGGTATCCTTGGACCTTTACCCGTCACGTTGCCTGCCGAAAACGGTGAACAAACAAACGAGCAAGGCTTGCTGTGGTGCGTGACTGAATGCAATTCGCTGGCAGATATGCAACGTCTGCTCGACAGACTTGAGGAGGCGTAGAATTATGAAATTGATTTTTGAATTAGGCGCGCCCGGTCGTCGTTCCACGACTTTACCGAGCCTGGATGTTCCAAAGTATACGTTACGAAACACGAAACTCCGCCAGGAAGCCGCTGCACTGCCTGAGGTGTCCGAGATCGAAATTGTGCGACACTATTCCGCCTTGGAACGTCGCACCCACGGAATCAATAACGGAATCTACTTGCTTGGCTCCTGCACAATGAAGTACAACCCGAACCTGAATGAGATTACCGCCGCTTTGCCGGGCTTCTCTTCAATCCATCCCTTGCAGGATGTGGCGAGCGCACAGGGCGCGCTGGAGGTCTATTACAAGGCCAGTCAGTACCTGAACGAGATTTGCGGTATGGAACAGTTCACCTTCCAGCCCGCAGCCGGCGCCCACGGTGAGTTAGCTGGTCTCTTGATGATTCGCAAATACCATGAGTCGAGAGGGGAAGGCGGGCGCACCAGAATCTTCGTACCCGATGCTTCTCATGGAACGAACCCGGCTTCTGCAACCATGGCAGGCTTTGAAATCGTCAGTATTCCCGCAAACGAATCCGGTGAAATGGATCTCGAGATTCTGCGACGAGAAGTCGACGAGCGTACTGCCGGTCTCATGCTGACGAATCCTAATACCGAAGGGATCTTCAATCAAAATGTCCTGGAAATGACAGAAATCATTCATCAAGCCGGCGGCCTTTGCTACTACGACGGAGCGAACCTGAACGCCGTTATGGGCTACGTCAGGCCTGGCGACATGGGCTTTGATACCATCCACTTGAATCTGCACAAGACTTTTTCCACACCGCATGGCGGTGGCGGACCCGGTGCCGGCGCAGTCGGTGTAGGGCCCGCGCTGAGGCCGTTTTTGCCGAACGGTTCAGTAGTCAAGCTTGAAGACGGTTCTTTTGGCCTTGAAGAGCTGCCGGACAGTATCGGACGTATGCGTTCCTTCCACGGCAATTTTCTGGTCGTCGTCCGCGCGCTTACGTACCTGATGACCTTGGGCAAAGAAGGAATTCGCGAAGCTTCCCGCAATGCACTCTTGAATGCAAACTACCTGAAGAGCCGGCTCGAAGGCACCTATGAGGTCGCGCACAAAGGCATCTGTATGCATGAGTTTGTTCTATCACTCGATAAGCTGAAGAAGGAAACAGGTGTAAGCGCACTTGATGTGGCCAAAGGACTGCTTGACTACGGCATTCATCCGCCGACCATGTATTTCCCTTTGACCATACCGGAAGCCCTGATGATTGAACCGACTGAGACGGAGACGAAAGAAACCCTGGATATGGTGGCCGATGCCTTCCTGGAGCTCTGGGACAAAGCGCACGAAGACGCGGAATTCCTCCACCAGGGTCCGCACTCGACCCCGGTCAGACGTCCGGATGAGGTCAAAGCGGCCCGCGAGCCCATTATTCGCTACAAGCGCGATTAGTCGCTAACCTGTAAGATTAGTAAGAGCCCGGATACGTACTGAACAGATCCGGGCTCTTTTGCTTGCTTGATTAGATCTTAAGAAAGCATAATTAAACATCCAAGTTGTGCTCGACTAGTCCCTTAGTAGCCAGTACCGGCTGAATATAGAGGATGCCATTCCCGATACCATCCAGAGCAAGTTTATCGTTAATTGCGAGGACGACTCCCTCGAGGATATCATTAGGTACCAAAATTATGACCATCTCCTTTTCGGGCACAATTTGAAAGCCGAACAATGTGGCATGTTCTTCAGTTGCTGAACCATGGCCATGCAAAATCGTCCCGCCACGCGCCCCCGCGCTGCGAGCTGCATCCACAACATCATCAGCCTGACCAAGGTCGACAATTACACAAATTTTCTTATACATATTATTATTTTCCTCCACTTGACGGACTCCGTGACAAAAAGCATGGAACTCATCTTGATCCAACTTACCGCGGGTACTCACGTGATAGAGTACCTCCGTTGAAAAAGCAATTCCGTGCCCCGGTACTTCCAAGTTAAGTTCTTTGCAAAAAATATCCAAAAGTTCCTTTTCGCGTTCAGGTGCCAGCAAAAATTCAAAGTGCATTTTGGCCGAATTTTTGATCCCAAACTGGTGCAGCCATGTGAGGTGGGTGGTCCCTTTGGCATTAAGACTAAGACAAGCTTGAGAACAATGTCGGGACATGATGTCTTCGACTTTTTTGCGTCTATCTGCGTTTGTAATAATCGTTAAGAGCCGCCAATTTGCGGATTGTTCAGTCATGTACTCCTCCTTTTGACTGCTTTTTGCGTGTGGCCAAATAGTAAAGCGCGCCAAGAATCTGGATTGATATGATCGGCATCATCGCCACAACTGCAATCATACCAAACCCGTCCGTTACAACATCCGCGGTCGGAATCTGAGCGGCAATTCCCTGGACAAAAGCTAAGGAAAACGTGGCTGTCATGGGACCTGAAGCGACGCCGCCGGCATCAAAAGCCATACCAACGAATAAATCTGGTACGATATACGACAACAGAATCGTGATTCCGAAGCCGGGCAGGAGGTACATCCACAGGTCGAGTGCAGGTGATAGAATTCTCACGACTGACATCAAAACCGCGAAGCCAACCGCTGCTGACAGAAATCCAAGCACCAACGGCCGCCGAACATATCCGCCTGTGACATCTTCGATCTGGTGTGTCAAAACATAGACAGCAGGTTCAGCCAAGACCGTTACAAGACCCAGCATGAAAGCCACGATCAGGACAGGGAGCTTGCTGTCAAGCGCAGCCAAGTCTCTGCCGATGCTGCTGCCTACTTCCATAAAACCGCCGTTGACACCAAGCAAGAATAGGACTAATCCAAGATACGTGACTACGAGTCCCCTGACAATACCGTGCACAG
>JAAYZH010000306.1 GCA_012514965.1 Clostridiaceae bacterium
AATGTACCAGAATAAAAACCGGCTAGTCTGTTGGAGGGATTCACCCAGTCCAAAGCTTTCGTGACCGCGGCACCTGCAGCCTGGTCAAAGGTTGCCGGGATTTTTTGGACAAAATCGATTCGGTTAAACATGGAAGATACGAGGGATCCGATCATGCTGCTGACCGAGCCCAGAATCTCGAAAGTGGTAAAAATGACAAAAGAGATAATTGCGGCGATGATCTGATTCTCCGTAATCGCTGAGGCAAAGACACCAATCGCCAGATAGGTAAACGCAGTCAGCAAGTACGCGATAAGCGTTCCGAAAAAGCGTATATCGATCTGCCCGCCATAACCCAGCGTAGCCAATACGTACAGAAGGTTCACAGACGAGATAATCAGAAACATCACGACCGTGCCCAGATACTTGCCCATAACAATTTGGCCGGTGGTAGCAGGTGACGTCGCCAGCAAAACTTCCGTACCGTTCTTCTTGTCTTCCGAAATCGTACGCATGGTCATGATCGGAATGAGGACAAAGAATAGACTGCGCAAAAATTGCAGCACGCCTGACGGATCAGCATAGCTGCTCAGGAGCATCGATGAAAAATATAAACCGGAAACAAAAGCGTAAATCCCAAACAGTACCCAGCCCATCGGTGACTTGAAGTAGCTGCTGATTTCGCGTTTCATGATTGCAATGATTTGAGACATTATTGCTTATTCCTCTCTCTCGCCAAACTTATAAGAACTGCTTGTCACCTTGAGGAAGATGTCCTCGAGCGTGGGATTCAAAGAACGCATGCCGATAATAGGCATAGATTCTTTGGCAAAAGTCTTAAAAACTTCCGCTCTCACATCTACATTCTCACTTGTTTCGTACTCATATGCCAGAGAGCCCTTCTCACGCCTGAGGAAAGAGACTTTTGTGATGCCGGGAACGCTGCGCAAGATCTGCATGGTCCTGTCATTCTCGGACTGAATGATCACTTCGACGCGGGAAATCCCGTCTACTGCCTCGCCCAGGCTGTTCGCGGCACCGCTGGCAACCAGCTTGCCGTTGTTGATGATCACCACTCGGTCACAGGTTGCGGCAACCTCGGACAAGATGTGCGAAGACAAAATGACCGTGTGTTTCTTGCCAAGTGAACGGATGGTCTGGCGAATTTCCTTGATCTGTTTGGGGTCCAAACCGACTGTGGGCTCGTCCAGAACAATTACTTCGGGGTCGCCGACCAATGCCTGCGCAATACCGACACGCTGCTTGTAGCCTTTTGACAGGTTACGGATCAGGCGTTTGCGAACGTCCGTAATTTTGACCAAAGCCATAATATTGGCAAGATGTGTCATCTGATCCTTCTTCGCAACACCCTTGAGGTCGCAGACAAAGGTCAAATACTCGAGAACCGTCATATCCTTGTACAAAGGAGGCTGCTCGGGCAGGTAGCCGATACACTTCCTGGCCTTTTCGGGCTCTTCCAGAATGTCATAACCATTGATCTTGACAGTACCTGCTGTGGCTGAGATAAAGCCGGTCAAAATATTCATGGTTGTGCTCTTGCCGGCGCCGTTCGGTCCCAAAAAGCCCAAGACCTCTCCTGCCTCAACTTTGAACGAAACATCGTCCACTGCCTTCGTCTCGCCATAGTATTTGACGA
>JAAYZH010000307.1 GCA_012514965.1 Clostridiaceae bacterium
TTACACGGCTCCGGTGGCGGATCCGTCGGCACGTTCGCTGGTGCTGGATCGTAGTGCGCAGGGTCTGAATGTCCAGGGAGATTGGTTGTATTTTGTCAATCTTTCGGCCCAAAACGGGCTCTATCGCGTCAAAACGGACGGCAGTGAGCTCTCGCCTCTCTGGGAAGAACCTGTGATCAATCCGCTGGTCTGGGGCGATAAAATTTATTTCCTGGAAAAACAAGGTGAGCGGCTGCGTAGAATTTCTATCTACGGCGGTGACGCGGAACTTCTCAGTGAAACTAAGATTCTCCATTACGCATTGGATGGCGAATGGATCTACTACATCGACGAGGCAGGGCGGGATGTCTACCGTCTGCTGCAAAGCGGCGGCAGAGCGGAGCAACTGTACAGCGGACGCTTCAGTGACATTAATGTGGACGAATATTCACGTCTGTACTTTTTGGACCTGGACAGGGGTACGGCGATTGTAGCGGCGGCAAACGATGGCAGCGATTTAGAACTGTTAAGCGAAGAAGGCGGAGAATATTTGAACTATGGTGAAGGGATGCTCTATTTTGTGAAGTGGACGCCTCACAGCCTGCCGGTGGCCGGCGGGGACAGCGTAAATCTCACATCGAACATGTCGTACGAGCTTGCGGTTTGTCCGGATTGGATTTTTTCGCTGGGCTATGACACGCAACTCATCAATTACCCGCGTCTTTATTACTTTAAGACAGACGGCACTGCCTGGACACCAATGCCAGACTAGAGAGGAACACATTATGGCGAGATTTGACCACATCAAACTGGTAGTCAGTGACCTGGATGGCACTTTGCTCAACAGGGAAAGTCTCCTGAGCGAAGCCAATCTGCAGGCAGTAAAAGCCTTAAAGAACAAGGGAATTTACTTTACTTTCGCAACCGGACGCATGGACAAAATGACTTGGCATTACGCTGAGCAACTGGAAGTCGAGCTCCCTATCATCAGTTGCAATGGCGCCATGCTGCGCAAGCGAGGCGAAAGTGAGTGGTTTTATCGCCGGACACTGCCCCGTGAGGCCGTGCTAGAGATCCAGCGTCTCTGTGAACCGGTCAACGCAGACTACATTTTCTATGGGGTCGATACCGTTTACCCTGTCGAAAATAGCAAGCGCGCTGACTCTTTTCGCCGCTACAATAAACTGGCGGAACAGAGCGGACAACCGCTGATCAAGATTATTCCGCTTGACCAGCTGCCTGATCGACTGCCCAGCGAAACCATCACCAAGGCCTTTGTCATTTTCCCGCCCGGAGAGTCTGTGGATTCTGATCTGGGTTCTGCACTGACACGTATCGAAGGCGTAGAAGCGGTTGTCAGCATGCATGGAGCCACGGACATAATGCCGCTCGGCAGCAGCAAAGGTGATGCTGTAGCGCATATAGCAAATGAATTAGGTATCCCTATGGAGCAGGTTTGCTGCCTGGGTGACCAGAGTAACGACATCAGCATGTTGCAGCAGGCTGGTTTGGCAATCGGAATGCGGAGCGGCGCCGTCAGTATTCGCGAACATTGTGATTATTTTGCTGAACATTTCAATTGTGATGGTCTGGGCAGAGCTCTGCGCCAGTTCTTTCTTCAGGACTAAGGCAATTCCTTATACAGAGGCTTCGCCGTAGTAATTTTTTGCTGTTTGCACCAAAATTCCGCCTCCGGCCATTTGTCCCGAGGCATTTTTCTTGTCATCATTAGAAGAAAACGTGAGGTGACAAACTTGTCTGGCAGAGAATTGTTCCCGCTGACTTCGGAATCAGATACACCAGCCTACGAATTCTATGTTTCTTCGGGAAGCAAGGACTTGATGAGGCACATAGCAGATATTATGCGCAGCCATGGATTTGTGGGTTTGGCAGACGGCGGAGGCAAAATGCACTATGTCGTCGATGGGTCCCGCAATTTGTATGAGGCTGCAGCGCACATACGCGCGATTTTGACCGTGGTCTCTGAATCGTCAGCTGAAAGTGACTTGAAGAAAACCGCCCGGGACAAATTCCTGATCGGAAAGGTTGTACAAGAA
>JAAYZH010000308.1 GCA_012514965.1 Clostridiaceae bacterium
CCCGGCTGCGCCGCGAGACCGGCTGCCGCATTCTCCTGGCCCAGAAAGCGTATTCCTGCTTTCCGACCTACCCCCTGCTCGCGCAGTATCTCGACGGCACTACCGCCTCCGGCCTCCACGAAGCCGAACTGGGGTACCGGGAAATGCCCGGCCGCGAAGTCCATGTCTTCTCTCCCGCCTACAAACCGGCTGAACTCACACGTCTGCTGGCCATCGCCGGCCACCTGATCTTCAACTCCTTCTCGCAGTGGACCCGCTATCGCGATGAAGTCCGTGCGCACAATGCCGAACAGCTGCGCCGGGGCCTGCCCACAGTGTCCTGCGGCCTCCGTATCAACCCCGAGTTCTCTATGGTCGAACACGATCTGTATAATCCGGCTGCGCCCGGCTCCCGGCTCGGTATTCCTTATAAGGCCTTCGTCGAAGGGGTCGAACGATTCGGCCTCGACGGCATCGAAGGGCTGCACTTCCACACGCTCTGCGAAGAGAACTCCGATTCACTGGCCGCCACCTGGCAGGTCGTGAAGGAACGCTTTGGCCCCTGGCTGGCGGACATGAAGTGGATCAATATGGGCGGCGGTCATCACATCACCCGCGACGATTACGATCTGGACCTGCTCCGAACCGTAATTCGCGACGCCCAGGCAAGTTTCGGCGCGCAAGTCTATCTCGAACCCGGCGAGGCCGTGGTCCTGAACTGCGGCTGGCTGGTCAGCGAGGTGCAGGATTTGCTGCGCAATCAGCTGGATCTGGCGATTCTCGATACCTCCGCCACCTGCCACATGCCGGATGTCCTGGAGATGCCCTACCAGCCCAAGGTCTTCACCGTCAGCAGCGCCGATGCGGAAGCCTTCCGTGTGGCCTCGACATCCGCGGACGAATCGAAGCCTCACCTGTACCGCCTCGGCGGACCGACTTGTCTGGCCGGTGACGTAATCGGCGATTATGCCTTTTCCGAGCCGCTGGCGATCGGCGACCGCCTGGTCTTCTGTGACATGGCGCTCTACACGATGGTCAAAACCAATACCTTCAACGGCATGCCCCTGCCATCCATCTATCTCTACGGCGACGACGGTCTGCAGCTTGTGAAAGAGTTCGGTTACGAGGATTTCCGCGGCCGTCTGGGGTAGCATTCGATTTGGCCAAAAACCACGTCCCTGCAGAGGCTACTGAAAAAGTCCATTTATTCTGGAGACTTTTGAGGATGGAAGTGGCAACTTTCGCCGGTATTCGTGCGGCGAGGACGTACAGCGGCAAATGCTGCCATTTCCGGGGGCGTTTGTGGCAACTTTTGCCGGTATTCGTGTGACGAGGACGTACAGCGGCAAATGTTGTCATTTCCGGGGTCGTTTGTGGCAATTTTTACCGGTATTCGTGCGGTGAAGACGTACAGCGGCAAATGTTGTCATTTCCGGGGTCGTTTGTGGCAATTTTTGCCGGTATTCGTGCGGTGGAGGCGTACAGCAGCAAATGTTGCCACTCAAGCGACTTTATCTGTGGCTTCGGACCTGTATGGGGTTTGTGTGGGACTGAAAAGCGCTTTGACGAGCTTGTTCAATTTATGTCTATCAAAAGGAACGTCTAAAGTAGGTTTACGGCTGTTGTGCCAAAACCCGCTCGATCGACACCCAGCCCAGGTACTTGGGGCTCTCACCCGCAAAAGACAGGGCTTCAACCTCCAAATACCAGTCTACGCGAACCTGATCCCACGCGTGGATTACCTTCCCGTCTCCGAGGGAAATCCCGCAATGGCCATAATCCTTCATGCCGTCGTCCGTCAGGCAGAG
>JAAYZH010000309.1 GCA_012514965.1 Clostridiaceae bacterium
AAAATAGGATAAGACAGTTTCCACCCGGGTCTGCTGAAGCATGATCTCGGAAATCCAGACACGGTAAGGTGTGCGCTCCTGCCGCCACGGGAGATCGCGGCGAGCGAGGCGAAACCAGCTTAGAAGCTTGTCGTTGAGGCGAAAAACTACTTCTTTATCCATAGCGCTTATTATACCCAAGCCTGCCGTCTTGTGATATTGTGGAACACATAATTGGGGGGATAAAGAATGGATCAATCCACTATTCAGCGCCACATGCTGATCAAGCCCGCATCGAGTCTGTGCAACCTCCGCTGCCGTTATTGCTTCTACGCAGACGTGGCAGCGAACCGCGAGGTGCCGTCCTACGGTATGATGAGCCTCGAGACAGCTGAGAACCTGGTGCGGAAGGCTTTGGCAGACTCGGTTGGCAGCGCTACCTTTGCATTTCAGGGCGGCGAGCCGACGCTGCGGGGACTGGACTTCTTCCGTGACTTCGTCGCATTCGTGCGAAAGTACAATGTCAAAGACATCCCAATCGCCTACGCTCTGCAGACAAACGGCTTCACGATCGATGATGAGTGGGCAGCGTTTTTTGCCGAGAATAAATTTCTGCTGGGTGTTTCTCTGGATGGTACTGTGCGCAGCCATAATCGCAACCGAATTGACGCGAATAAAGAAGGAACCTTCAAGACTGTCTGGAGTCACTTGCAAATTCTTCAGACACATGGGGTGGAATTCAATATTCTTACCGTAGTTTCCGCAGATGTAGCTAGAGCGATTGACAAAATCTATCCATTTTATATGGAAAAAGGTCTTTATTATCAACAATACATTCCCTGCCTGGATCCTCTGGGTGAAGAACGTGGTCAATATGATTATTCACTTACGCCTGAACTCTATGGGGACTTCTTGATCAAGCTGTTTGATATGTGGGCAGCGGACATCAAGAGAGGACAGTTTGTTTACAACCGCTTCTTTGAGAATCTCGTGGGTATGCTCAAGGGCTACCCGCCTGAAAGCTGCGGTATGGTCGGGACATGCCAGCCTCAGCTGGTGTTAGAGGCCGATGGCAGTGTTTACCCTTGTGATTTTTATGTGCTTGATGAGCTGAAACTCGGCAATATCAACGAAGATGACTTCGCGGATTTCGAGCGCCGCCGCAATGAAATCGGTTTTATCGAGCAATCTGCAGCTCCGGATCCTGAGTGTCTTCAATGTCCCTACGCGTTCCTCTGCCGGGGCGGCTGTCGACGCGACCGCGAACCGCAGCAAGATGAACACATGTCTCTGAACTATTTCTGCCCGGCCTTTAAGAGATTCTACGCGCACGCTTTACCGGTGCTCCGGGAAATTGCCAGCCGAATCGCTTAGCTCAGAAGTGTCAGTAGCAAGAATTCAATTTTTGGGTGAGGGCAGGTTGATATGTTTATTATTTTTTTTATCATTAGTTTTATTGCATCAGTCATTGGGGTTATCTCTGGCCTGGGCGGTGGAATCATCATCAAGCCGGTCTTAGATATGTCGGGCCTGGCAGTGGTTTCAGTTGCCAGTTTCATGTCAGGCTGTACAGTTTTGTCCATGACTACGATGAACCTGGCGCGCAGCTTGTCCCGGCCAAAGGATATGCTGATCGATCGCACCCGCAGTCCATTTTTGGCCATAGGTGCCTTGGGCGGCGGTTACCTTGGCAACCTGATTTTTGACTCGCTGATGACTGCGGTCGGTGTTGCGAACCAGAATATCGTTGGAGCCATACAAGCAGGAATTCTCTTATTAATCACGGTGAGCGTAATGATTTACATGGCGCACAAGGCCAACATCAAAACCCGCGATGTAAAAAATATCTTTGCGGCTTTACTGATAGGCCTGGTTTTAGGCATTTTGTCCGCCTTCCTCGGCATAGGCGGAGGACCAATGAATCTTGTGGTACTATACTATTTCTTCAGCATGAATTCGAAAGAGGCAGCGCAAAACTCTCTATTTATTATCTTTTTCTCTCAACTGATGTCGCTGAGCCAGACTCTCCTGACCGGAAGCGTACCTCTGGGACTGGATCTCACCAATTTGACCGTCATGATTGTCGGCGGTATCAGCGGCGCCCTGCTCGGCGGCTATTTCAACAAAAAGCTGGATGAAAAGAAGGTGGACCAGCTGCTGATGGCAGTGTTTACACTGATTGCCATAATTAACGTGTATAATTTTGTAAAGTTTATTCTCTTCTGAGCCTTGAATCTGCTAGGCTAGATGGATGTATTGTCCGGCAAACTCCTAGCGACTGCAAAGAAAGTTACGGATAGCATACGACAAGATCTCAAGAAGAAATACTTGACAAGCGTACGCGTCTTTGCGATAATCTTCGAGACATTCAAGCAGGAACTCCGTTCTTCACCTCGAGTCAGCAAACGAAGAGGTTGATATTGATTATAAAGTGCGATGTCTCGCCTTTCTTCAGTAGCGGATTCTTGGAAGTCCGTTATTTTTATTTACCGACAGAGGAGGAATTGAGCCATAGCTGCTAATAAGAAAAGTCCAGCAAACCCCATGAACGAGGAGATACGTTTCCCACAGATTCGTTTGATTAATGAAGAAGGAAACATGGTAGGCGTTGTCTCGCGAGATCAAGCATTGTCCATGGCAGAAAGCGCCGGTATGGACCTGGTTCTGATCAGCGCGAATCCGGATAACCCGGTTTGCCGAATCATGGATTACGGCAAGTTTCAATATGAACAGGCCAAACGCGATAAGGAAGCCCGTAAGAGTCAGAAGATCATCGAGGTCAAGGAAGTCGGTCTTAAGCTGACTACGGATGTCCATGATTTTGACGTGAAGGTCCGCAGTGCTTTGCGTTTCCTTGAAGACGGCGACCGAGTCAAGGTAAACATTCGCTTCCGCGGACGTGAAATGACGCATACGAATCAAGGTTATGATGTCATGCAACGTTTTGCAGAAGCTTGCGGAGAGTTTGGTGAACTGGACAAGGCCCCACGTATGGAAGGCCGCAATATGGTCATGTACCTAATGCCGCGTAAGGATAAGAAATAGCCCGGAAGTCGCATGCATTTGCGATAACTTACAAACATAGATGAGTGCAAGAGGAGAGAAATATGCCTAAACAGAAGACACATTCCGCAGCATCGAAGAGATTTAAGTTCTCTGCTACCGGTAAGCCGATCCGTACCCGCGGACACAAGAAGCACAAGGCTACCTGCAAGACCACGAAGCAAAAACGTAATTTGCGTGGATCCGCAGTTGCATCACCGGCTGATACCAAGCGCATTTTAACGTTAATGCCGTACAAGGAATAAGGGGAGTGGAGGATAGTATATGTCAAGAGTAAAGAGAGGCGTCACTGCACGCGCAAGACATAAGAAGATTTTGGGCCTGGCAAAGGGCTATTACGGTCACAAGAGCAAGCTTTTCAAAGTTGCCAATCAGCAGGTTATGAAGTCGCTTTCTTATGCGTACCGCGATCGTAAGCGCAAGAAGAGAGATTTCCGCAAACTGTGGATTACCCGCATCAATGCTGCCTGCCGCATCAATGGTCTGTCCTACAGTCGTTTCATCAACGGCCTGAACAAGGCCGGCGTCCAGCTGGACCGTAAGGTTTTGGCCGACATTGCAGTCAATGATCCGCAGAGCTTCACCGCTATTGTCGAGACCGCTCGCGCTGCCCTTTAAGTTGTACTTGAATCATCACCTGACGCCTCGCTCTCGTTAGCGAGGCTATTTTTCATTAAGGAGATTTATGTCTGAATTTGTAAGCAGCCGCAGGAACCAATGGGTCAAGCAACTCCTGGACGCTCAGCGCGGCAAAGGAGATTGGGCTGAGTTCTGTTTCCCGGAAGGTGTGAAGCTTTGTGAGGAAGCACGCAGAGCGGACCTCAAGATCGAGGCAGTGTTTAGCGCGGTCTCGCTGGGCTGGGACGTTCCCGAGCAGTACGGAGATGAATCAACAAAGCGGTTTGTCTTGTCGGCAGAATTGTTCAGTCAGATCAGCGCGACGAAGTCTCCTCAAGGACTCTTGCTGGTGTGCGCAAAGCCCCAATGGGGTGAAATGTCTGACCTGATCTTGACATCGCGAAGGGAGAGCAGGGATCATTTATCGATCCTTGTGCTGGAATCTGTGCAGGATCCGGGGAATGTTGGCACTATGCTGCGAAGCGCCTACGCCTTGGGCTTTGATGCGTGTGTCCTTTGCGGTACTTCTGCTGATCCCTACCAGAGCAAGGCCCTTCGTGCGGCAATGGGCGCAGCCTTCCATCTGCCCTTGTACGTACAAAAAGAAAGTTCTAAAATTATAGAATGGTGTCAGAGTCAGGGAATCAGTGTTGTAGCTGCAGCGCTGAACGGGGTTTCGCTTCCGGACTATAAGCGCGATGTGAGAGCCAGTCTGTGGATAGGCAACGAAGGCAGGGGGCTTTCGGCTGAAGTCCTGGAACAAGCAACGACACGTTTGACCATTCCCATGCCGGGCGGCGCCGAATCCTTGAACGCTGCATCTGCGGCGGCGATCTTGATGTATCGTCTGCAGGAAGAAGTTTTGTAGAAGAATTTGGCAGGACGTAAGCGGCCGGATTCCGAGAGGGAATATTCTATGGAAATCATGATCATTGGCTCCGGCCGAGTCGGCACGAATCTAGCCGAGGTGTTGATTGAAACGGGGGAAGACCTGATTATTCTGGATCATAATCCTGATAACTTGCTCAATGTGGCGCACTTGAATTGCACCAAGGTCCAGGGGATGCCTCTGGAGACTTCTGTTCTCGAGAAAGCGGGCATCGGCAACGTCGACGCGGTGTTATGTGTATCAGATAACGAAAACATGAATGTCATGGTAGGCCAAATCGCGGCGAAGCTCTATAACGTCCCTAAGGTTGTTGTGCGAATATTCAATCCTGAGAATGAAACGGTTTATCAGGCGCTCGGTTTGCAGACGATCTGTTCAACTTCAATGACCATGGAGCGGGCTCTCTCGGTTCTAGGCTTTTCACAGTCAGCAGATCTGACTTCTGTACTCGGCTATCCTGTTCGCTATGATTTACGTGAAGTAACGGATTCATGGACAGGCGCTACCGTAGCTGAAGTGGAACGTAAGCTAAAAGTGCATGTTTTGGCCGTAGCCAGTGACGATAATCTCCAGCTCGTGTCGCGTGACTTTGTTTTTTCTGAGGGTCAACACGTGATCCTGGTTTCCTTGCCGGATGAGAACTAGAGAGAGGACTGCATTTTGCGCATGAAAAAAGTCATAATTGTCGGCGGCGACAAGGTTGCCTACAACCTCATCGGACTGCTGAGTGAAGAAAAAGTCTATGATGTTCGCGTGATCGACACACGGATTGAGATTTGCGAAAGAATCGCAAATAATTTCGATGTCAAAGTCTTTCATGGCGATGGGACAAATGTCGATATTTTGGAGCGTGCAGAAGCAATGGGAGCGGATGTTCTGATTGCCCTGACCGGAACCGATGAGAGCAATCTTGTCGCTTGCCAGATTGCGAAAATGCACTTCGACGTGGCTTTGACCATTGCGAAGGTCAACAATCCGCGCAACGCTACGGTCCTGAAGATCCTCGGTGTTGACAGGATTTTCTCGAGTACCCAAATGATTGCCAAAATGATTGATCAGGAAGTGTCCTACAGCGGCATGTCTTTGGCCTATAATATCCCCGGTACTACGAAGGCAATCGTCAGCGTACCTCTGCATCCTCTTAGCGGCGCGAATGGCAAGACATTGGCAGAATATAGCTTTATCGGCGATAGCCGCGTGGTTCT
>JAAYZH010000310.1 GCA_012514965.1 Clostridiaceae bacterium
AAAATCGGCTCACCGATGTACTTGACCTCTTGCTCGGCGAAGAATGGCTGATCCTCAAAAACGATCGGCACGACGTTGCGGCCGGGGATGTCACGGTGGTCGACAATTACATAGTCTGGCGGCAGTTCCGGCAGCGAAATGGAGAGGATTCGAGCACGGGCCAATGTGGCGCGAAGGGTGCGCGCATAAATCAGGCCATCCGGATGTAAATCCGCGCAGTATTTGGCCTCGCCCGCAATCTTATCCTTGACATCGAAACGTTCAATGGGCTGGCTGAGCTTCTCCATAGTTTCACCTTCTTGTGTTTGCGAAAAAGTCACGGGCCAGCTGGAAATCTTCCACCGTGTCAATGTCACGCAAAATTCCGGGGCAATCTACCTCGGTAACGATGCTCTCTTGCGCGTCGATGAATTCCTTAAGCGTACGGTATTGGGGGGTTGCAAGGAGAGTCTGGACGGCCTTCCTGCTTAGAAGCACAGGGTGGCCCGTCTGCCCTCTGTATGAGGGTATAACCACGTCCGCATCGAGCTGAAGCATTTGGCCAAAGACTGCTTGATCGACGAAGGGGCAGTCACCGGGCAGGATGAAGATTCGCTCGCCTTTGGCCGTGCGCAAGCCGGCCTGCACGGAAGAAAACATGCCGTTTTCGTAGTTTGGGTTGTGGACAAAGTCAAGTGCGGGATAGAGAGTATGGAAGGCTTCGACTGGAGGCTTGAGGTAACCGGTGACAATGATGACGCGCTGGCATAAGGGGAGCAAGCAGCCAAGCGAACGCTCAAGCAGCGTCTGGCCATGCAAATCCATGGCAAGCTTGTGATGGGGACGCATCCGGCTGGATTGACCGGCTGCCAGGAGCAATCCTTCGATGCTCATCCGCTCGGCCTCCTTTCGCAAAAGCAGGTCCTCTATTAGTTTAATTTTATACCCATTCGCAGAGTGTTTACTATCCGAAATCTTGAACATGTGAGAATATATGGATTGTTTGTGGCAGAGAATTCCCCTTACCGCAGCCTTAGGAATTCTCTCGCTTGTCTGTCCATTCGCGTTCGTGTTTTGCTAATTCGTTTTTTGAAGTGTGCTGGACTCGCTGACCAGATTCGACTAAAAGCCAAAGAAATAGCAAAAATGTTCTATGGTAATCGCTCAATCCATGTACAGAACAACAAAAATCAGATCTCACAAATTCATATATATTTAAATAGTCTATACTAGATGGGAGCGTTTGAATCATTGACTTGCGCATGAGTGTTCAGTTTTCCGTGAAGATACAAGAAGCAAAGCGCAATAGACAGGAGTTGGCTGCCTTCTCAATCAGCTGTTCTGGTCAGGTTTTGTTCAGCAGATTTAGTCTGCTCTGCCGCCGGCAATGAACTATACTGAGTAGAAGAAGCATAGAGGAGGGCAATGCCATGCTCGATGTCTTGTCACGAATTGCCGTACGCTTTCAGGAAGCGGAAGTCATCTGGGCTTTGGGTGCCTCCTTCCTGCTTTATTATCACGGCTTGGTCGAAGCTCCGCATGATATAGACCTGATGGTCGAGCGCGGTTCGATCGAGAAAGCGGATGCTATTTTGCGGCAGCTCGGAGACAAGCAGGAGCCAGAGCAGAATCCTCTGTACGGCACAGATTACTTCTATGAATATGTCATTGACGGCGTTGAAGTAGATGTGATGGCAGGACTCCAGATCAAACATCGCGAGGGCTGTTTTGTCTACCGTTTCGACGCAAAGGCTGTAGACGGCACTTGGCAGCTGGGAGCGGGGGCGATTCCACTGGGAGCGCCGGAGGACTGGTATGTGCTTTATCAGCTCATGCCGGGTCGTGAGGCAAAAGCGGACTCCCTCGACCATTATCTTCAACGCCGCGGAGTCAAACGCAGAGACTTGTTGGAGCGGTGCTTGACAGGCGAGCTCCCGGCCGAGCTGCGGGAGAAAATCGAGATCATCTTAAGTCGATACACAGATACGATTTTGACTTGAGCAGAAAATATATATGCTGTAACAATACAGGGTCGATCCACCTGCCAGCATATGTTTAGCCATTGTGCGCACTGAGGAATTACGAATGCATTGTCTTCAATTGCGCAGGCGAAGCCGGGAAAGGTAACACATCGATAAAAATGCAACGAGAGAGCAAGGTTTACGGAATGAAAATCGTCCAAGAAAAAGTTAAGCATAACGTGTTCGGCGAGGGAGTGATCAGCAGACATGATGAGAACTATATCTCGGTCAAGTTCGCAGCAGGTGAGAAGAAATTTAAGTTCCCTTACGCATTTGAGAAGCACCTGACTATCGAGAATCCTTTGGCCGCAGCGAAGATAGAGGAGCTGCTCGTCACTTCAAAAGCGGAAGACAAAGAAGTTCGGGATGAGAAGAAAGCGAAAGAGGCTCAGGCTGCCCAGGATCGTATGGACGCCATTCACGCCTCGATTGCCACGCCTCTCCGTCAGAGCACAACGGTTCGTAAGCCAAAACCAAAATTGCCGCCTAAAGCAAATCTTGCCATCAAATGCAGTTTCAACGATGGCGGACTTTCTGACGAACGCATCGGGTTCCATGGTGTATGCAGCGACGAAACGATTCGCAGCAACATCGAGGTCGAAAAACGCGCTCTGTGCAGCGCGGATGACTGTGCCTGCAACCAATACTTGAAGGGTGAATTATCGCGCGAGCAACTTGAAGACAAGTACAACAGCGGCGAAACAATCTGCTACGAAAGCCAGATGTTGCAGACTTGGAAAGCAATGGCCGGCATCGCCCAATCCGGTGTCAACAAAGGCAAACCACTGAAGCTCCGCCAGGTTAAGAACAATAAGCTCTGCGTGTTGACTACGCGTGATCCGATTTCGACGGAGAGCGATCGCTATATTTTCGCGGTCTTCTTGATCGATGAAGCACATCAAGGAGATCAGGTGACCGAGGGCTATGTGAAGTCGAAGTCAAAATACCGTCTGGCCTTGTCACCGGATGAAGCCAAGCAGATGCTGTTCTGGAATTATCACGCGAACCAGGGACGCCCTACCGCCGTTACCTGGAGTTCAGGCCTGCACAGATATCTTACCGATGAGCAGGCAGCGCAGATCCTGCGGGATATTGCTGACCTTAAGCCAGAAGGTCCTGACAAAGTCCTGGCCCAGAGCTTTTTGGAACATTACGCCAAACGCAACTATCTGGATCTCAAGCTGGTTGCGGACAAGGCCGGAGCTTTGATACAGAAGCAGCAGGAGCAGCAGGAGCAGCCTGAGTAAACCGATTCTCTTCCCACCTGTTGCGGGTGGGAATTTCGTAACACTTAACTGTACATGACGAGCACAAAAGCGTACCATGCATATATGGTACGCTTTTATTTATTGGAATTCAGAGCGTATCGAGGACCAGACACGATCATCTCTCGTAATTCTATTGAGGAAAGACTAAGCGCCATGATAACCGATGAAACAGTGAAGCTTCCCCAGGCTTTCTATCCCTG
>JAAYZH010000311.1 GCA_012514965.1 Clostridiaceae bacterium
AGACAAAGCGTTGGTCTGGGGACCTCAGAAATAGGTATTCGTCTTCATTATTGGAACGTACCATGCCCGTATGGGAGGCAGCACCGAAGACGGAAGCTTGCATCATGGCGTACTCATTCTCCTCAATTGCCCGCAGGCGGCCATTATATCTGTACCCAGTTCGCGGCGAACCGTGACTGGGATTTTGCGGCTCTGCAAGATACGGGCGAAATTCTCAACCGCGCCGGGTTCGCTGCGATGTAAGTCTGATCCGGGCACTTCATTAGCCGGAATCAGATTCACATGGCAGAGTGATCCCCGCAGCATAGCAGCTAATTGCTCGGCGTCTTCAGTCCTGTCATTCAGGCCCTTGAACAGAGCATATTCAAAGGTAATTCTGCGTCCGCTAGTCTTCTCATATTGACGGCAGGCCTTCATCAGATCAGCCAGCGGATAGGCGTGATTGATGGGCATAAGCTGACTGCGCAACCGATCATTGGCAGCGTGCAAAGAAACGGCCAAAGTAATTGGAAGGCCTTCTTCCGCAAATCTTAGCATTTGTGGAATTAGCCCGCAAGTTGAGACTGTCATACGGCGCATACTGATGTTGAAACCGGCAGGGTCATTACAGCTGCGCAGAAAAGTCAGAAGATTATCATAATTTTCGAACGGCTCGCCTATTCCCATGACGACTACGTGATCCACGCGGCTGCCCTGGTCTTTGGCAATCAACGCGACCTGCGCAATCAGCTCACCTGAACTGAGATTGCGGCCAAAACCACACATCGAAGAAGCGCAGAAAGCACAGCCCATTTTGCAGCCGGCCTGCGACGAGACACAGACAGAGGTC
Organism: Clostridiaceae bacterium; assembly: GCA_012514965.1. Classification (GTDB taxonomy): domain Bacteria; phylum Bacillota; class Clostridia; order Saccharofermentanales; family Fastidiosipilaceae; genus JAAYZH01. Next base: position 830 of record JAAYZH010000311.1, read on the forward strand.
CCGCTGCGATAGCGCATAAACACACTTTCGATCACATTGCCATCCGCCAGCTGCCAGATGTACTTGGTCGTATCATCCTCTTGCGATTGCAGACGTTCTTTGAGACGCATGGCATCGAAGCGAAAGCTCTCGGTCATCTTTTCGCGAATGCCCTTGGGCAGATCCGTCATGTCATCAGCTGAGTTGCACCCACGCCAAAGCCATTGACGGATCTGGCGCAATCGATAAGGCGCTTCTTGCTGTTCCTCCAGCCACGCCGACAATTCGGTCGGGCTCAGGTCATAAATATATGGCTTGTTCATTCCTTACTCCTTCTGTAAAAGGGCTACAAAAAAACCCTCACTATGCGTGCGATGCGGCCAAAGTGTGATCATGCCTTCAGCCATTGCTGCGTAGAGACTCGGGTCTAGTTGCTGTAGCTTGTCTCCTGCCGCACCCAGTTGACCCGTGATAGCAGCAAGATGGTAATCCGGGTGGCGTGCCAGAAAACCACGGATTTGCTCCTGATTTTCAGCAGGGTTTAACGTGCAGGTAGAATATACCATGCTGCCCCCGCTCCTCAACTGTCCGGACGCCTGCTCCAATATGGCTTTCTGCAGAGGGACAAGTTCAGCTGAAACAGCGCGGCTGTTCCACGCAAGTTTCAGTTCCGGTTTCGATCCGATAAGACCAAGCCCGGAGCAGGGTACGTCCAGAAGAATTCTGTCCGGCTTCGCCGCGGCCTGCCAATCAAGGGCTGTTGTGGCATCTGCTTGGAATACTATGATATTGTTCACACTCAAGCGAGCAAACTCTTTTTTCATCAAGTGGACTCGCTGTTCCCGGAGATCTGCGGCGTAGACACGGCCCTCTCCTCCCACCATTTCGGCAAGCTGTAAGCTTTTGCCGCCGGGTGCGGCACAGAGATCCCAGACAGTATCTCCGGGCTTGGGGGCCAAAGCCTGGGCCGGCAGCATCGCTGCCTC
>JAAYZH010000312.1 GCA_012514965.1 Clostridiaceae bacterium
GGGTGTTCTTCTCCTCAAGCTGTAGAGCTAAAGTACGTGATTCTGCCGCGTTTTGACTCGAAAGCAGTGCCAGAGCAGCACTAGCGTCACCCATGCGTCCGGCGGCATTCAGGCGCGGTGAGACGCGAAAGGCGAGGGCTTTGGCAGTAATGGCGGGCATGTCGGTACCGGCCGCCTTCAGGAGTTCGCTGATTCCGGGCAGAGCTCCCCGGCGCATTTCCGCCAGGCCAGCCTTGACAATCGCTCGGTTCTCGCCGGTCAACTGCATGACATCGGCGATTGTGCCCAGCGCGGCCAGCGCCAGGAGTTCTCGCAGCGAAGCCGGCTCGAGCTCCAGATGAGCGGCCAGCGCCTGACATAGTTTCAAGGCAACACCGGCGCCGGCGAGGCCGACAAAAGGATAGCTGCCGTCATGTCTGTGAGGATCGACGACCGCCAGAGCGGCCGGCAGTGTCTGACCCGGTTCATGATGGTCTGTAATGATGGTGTCTACTCCCTGCTCCTGAAGCTGAGCAACTTCGTCCAGGGAACGGATCCCGCAGTCGACCGTGATCAGGAGCCTGGCACCGGCGCGAATGGCTTCGTCCACACCGTTGGCCTTGAGACCATAGCCTTCGTCGAGACGGTTAGGTATATACGTCTCCACACGAGCGCCTGCCCGCCGCAAAAACAACGAGAGGAGAGCTGTACTGCTGATCCCGTCGACATCATAGTCGCCATGGATGAAAATCAATTCTTCACTGGCCAGTGCCCGGCTGATTCTGGTGACGGCTCGATCCATATCCCGCATCAGCAAAGGGTCATGGAAAGTGACGGCCTCTCCGCTTCCATTCTCGCTCAAGCCGCGTTCAGACATCAAAAAATCCGCTATGTTGCCTTGCAGCAACGTAGTTTCAGCGCGTTTGCTCCTGCCCAACCAAAGGGTATTCAACCAATCCATAACGTAACGATGCCCAGCAGGTCTTACTCTTGACTCCTCTTCATCTGACTGTTGTCATTGTCCAGACGTTGGAACACTTGATTCATTCGGTAGAGCCAGGCGGTATCCAGACGCGCAAGTTCGGCCTCATCGATGCGGAATACCCAGTTGCGACTGGTGTTCGTTCCGGGTGTGTTCATTCTGGTGTTATCGCCGTACCCCAGAAGATCCTGAACGGGCGCTACGGCCAGCACACAAGGGGTCGACCAGGCTGTTTCGATAAAGGCGCGGACAGACGGACTGTAGGGACCGCCGATACGCCAGTCAGTCATATCCGGCATCCGCACGTAATCCAGGGCAAATTCCCGTGTCTCTTCATCGGCATGTTCAAGCCAGCCGTAGACCGTGTTGTTATCGTGCGTGCCGGTGTAGATCACTTTGTTCACCGGATAGGTGTAAGGCAGCTCAGTCCCGCGCTCCTTGTCGTCGAATGCGAATTGCAGGACTTTCATACCCGGATAGCCGCTCTCTTCGACCAAGGCAGCTACATCTTCGTTGATGTCCCCCAAATCTTCCGCAATGATGTTTACGTGCTCCAGCTCTTCTTTCAATTTCTCGAAAAGCTTCATGCCGGGGCCGCGGCGCCACACGCCGTGCTTGGCGGTTGTACTTTCGGCCGGTACAGCCCAATAGCTGTCGAAGCCGCGGAAGTGATCAATGCGGATGACATCGAAGAGCTTCATGGAATAGCCTACACGCTGGACCCACCACTTGTATTCATCTTCTTCGATGAAGTCCCAGTCATAGAGCGGATTGCCCCAGAGCTGGCCGTCCTCAGAGAAGTAATCCGGAGGAACACCTGCTTTCGCAGTAGGATTGCCATCCTCATCGAGCTGAAACTGTTCAGGTGATGCCCAGACATCCGCGCTGTCAAGGGCCGGGAAGATCGGCATATCTCCGATCAGCAACACGCCTTTCGCATTCGCGTACGCCTTCAGGGCATCCCACTGCCTTCTAAACTGCCATTGAGCAAAATAAATATATTCCAATTCGGAAATATGCTCAGGCTGCATGGAATACTGGACGAGCGCTTTTTCGTTATGCAGGCGCAGGTCATCCGTCCAGTCGAGCCAGCTTGCATAGTTATTCTCGCGGTGGATCACTTCGAAAAGAGCGTAGTCATTGAGCCAGTAGCTTTCGGCGTTTACGAATGCGAGCATCTCGCGATGCTGTTCTTCGCTGACACGTGAGAAGGCCAAATGCAAATAATTCGCCACATTCGCGGTGGCAAAGCCGAAGTCAGCCAAATTCGTCATGCCTTTGTGGTAAAAACTCTGCAGCTCTTCCTGGCTGAAAAAGCCTTCCTCGGCCAGACGGCGGGGATCGATAAACAGCTCGTTGTTGGCAAAGCAAGAGACGCTGGCGTACGGTGAATTCGATGAACCGGGCGGCGTCAGCGGCAGAACCTGCCAGTATCGCACACCGGCCTCTGCCAGCTGATTGACGAAGCGATAAGCTTCTTCTCCCAGAGTACCGATCCCAAATGGACCGGGTAAAGAACTCACGTGCAAGAGCACACCTGAAGCTCGTTTCATGATAATTCCCCTTTCGATTCCAAATTATTTTGCTGCGTTTATATTCTGGCAAGCCAGTTGTCAGTGCTTGTTTTCAACGGTTTGTCTGGCCTTGACCTCGTCAGGGTCGTATTTCGCTTCGACCCTGCTGAAGGCCCAGGACAAAACCGCGCCCATAATGAAGAAAAGCACGCAGAGCGCTACTGCCCAGGGCAGGCTCAAGCCTGCGTTCGCTAGTGCGTCGGCACCGAGGCCGGGCAGAATTTCCGTAAAGACAATCGCTGTCGAGGACCCGACGACGAGTCCCAAAATCATGTGGTACATGGTGCCGTAATAGTGTTCAAAGAGGTAAGAGACGCCTTTGGCCAGGAGAAGAATACAGGCGGCAAGTCCGATGAAGAGCGGGATAATGACCGCGAAGTCCAGCGCCGCGATGCCTTGTGTCATCTTGTCATAGAGCCCGAAGTAGAGCAGGAAGTTCGAAGGACTCATGCCCGGAACGATGACACCCAAGCCAATCAGCGCGCCTGACAGCAGCCAGGTAGCGAAATTGCCCGGAAGTCTGGCCAGCTCCCTGTCTCCCACCCAGATCATGAAGGTCGCAAACACAAAGGCCAAAACCACCATCAGGGTGACTTCGGAGCGCTTGCGTCCTCTTTGGCCGGCCTTGTGGAAGAGCGAAGGGAACGTCCCCACTACGAAACCTATAAACAAGCTGACAGCTTGTATCGCGTATTTATCCAGGGCTACACTGACCACCTTGGAGAAAAAGAGAATCCCCAGGACACCGCCAATGCCGACCGGGATGAAAAAGTTCACATGCTGCCAAAATTGCCGGCGAAGATTCGCCAGGAATCGCAGCATGATATCGTAGATGCCGAAGATCACAGCCAGGACACCGCCGGACAAGCCCGGCAAGATAAAGCCGATGCCGACGCCGATGCCCTTGCCGAGACGGATAAACCAGTCGGCGACTTTGTTCTGGGAACTGATTGGGAAAACCGCGATCTCTGTTTCGCGGGATTGTGTTTTGCTCATGTCGATTCCTTCTCTATTCAATGGGCGGTTCGATGCTCGCCGGTCAGCTTCTTTAGCGCTGCGGCAGGAGACGGATGTAGATATGTTTGACATTCTGATTGGCAGTGGGCCGCTCATCTACCTCGATTCCCTTGACGTCGCGAATCAGGTTGCTCAGCTTCGAATAGCCGTAATTGCGTGGGTCAAAGGACGGAGCAGTCTTGAGCAGCATGTTGCCGAGGTCGCCCAGGAAGGCCCAGCCGCTGTCATCGGCCAGAGTCGACGTAAAACTGTGAATAAGCTTCACGATATCGTCATCAAGGTGCCGGATCGCCGGAGCGGCCGGTCGTGATGCGGCTTTCTGCTGACGCGCGATCGCGTTCAGGACCAGATTCTCCGTCGGAGGTGTATCGATCGCGGGTGTATCAGAGCTGCGTATTCCGCGTACTGCGGTCCCGTAAGCAGGATCGTCCTCGTCGTAGTTCAAGATTTCCAGAAACAAGAAGCGGTTGCAGGCGGCGATGAAAGCGTTCGGAGTTTTCTGTTCCCCGATGCCGATCACCTGTTTGCCGGCCTCACGCAGGCGCATGGCCAGACGTGTAAAATCGCTGTCACTCGATACCAGACAGAAGCCATCCACACTATAGGTATAGAGAATGTCCATCGCATCGATGATCAGCGCCGTGTCGGTCGAATTCTTGCCGTAGGTGTAGCCAAACTGCTGAATCGGTTGAATCGCGTAATCGAGCAGGACTGTTTTCCAACCGTTCATGTTCTGCTTGGTCCAGTCGCCGTAAATACGCTTGATCGTCGGGACGCCGTAGCGCGCGATTTCGTCCATCATCGGCTTCACGTACTGGTAAGAAATATTGTCGGCGTCGATCAGGACGGCCAGCTTGTGGTCTTTGACCTCATAAATCTCTCTTGGTGTATCCATCCTCTAGTCTTCCTTCATCTCTTTGGGCAAAAAGGCGACTTCGCCTTTGGCTGCCCTGGCCTGCCCCTGCGTGTGGTTTTCGATGGATTGCAGAAAAGCAGCTTCTTCGGTGAGTTCGACCAGACAGTCAAACGTCACGTCAGCACTGAAGCTTTTCTCCTCAATCTCCACGCCGGCCAAGCCAAGCTGATACTGCATAATATCCACAAAACGATAAGGGAATCGCAGGGTGTAACGTCGGCCGGGCACCATGGCGCAAAGTCCGGCTGCCGCGATAACTGCGGAAGCTGCCGAACCATACGCTTTGACCAAACCGCCTGTACCCAGAAGTGTGCCGCCAAAATATCTAGAGACTACGATGATCGTGTCTACGATATTTGCTTTGGCCAAAACATCCAGCACAGGGGGACCCGCGGTCCCTTGAGGCTCTCCATCATCAGAAAAACGCTGCAATCTCTGCTCCGCCTCGCCACCAATAATCCATGCGTAGACATGGTGTCCGGCGTCGGGATAACGGTGTTTTTCGCCCTGTAAAAAAGCCTGTGCTTCCTGTTCCGAGGTCACTCTTCCGGCTGCTGCCAGAAACACGGACTTTTTCTCTTCGAGGCGAAAATCAGCCGCCGCGGCAATCGTGATGTACGCTTTTTCGCTGATCGTTTGCTCTCCCTTTGTGATACTATAGTTAATGCTGTCACGGCCCCATCGGACCGCTTGATAGACAACATTTTCAATAATTTTAGCACAAAAGGAGCCGCAGAGATGACTCAACAAGAACGGCAGCAGCGCTTTAGCAAGCCTTTGCTGCGAATATTTATCAGTTATTACGGCCCGCACCGCAAACTTTTCTTTCTGGACCTGTTTTGCGCGCTGGGCATTGCCATTGTCGACCTCCTCTTCCCCATGGTCTCACGCTTTGCCTTACAAGACCTGCTTCCGCAGGGGATGTACCGCCAATTCACACTTTTGATTTTTGGCCTTGTAGCAGCCTATGTCGTTCGCTCCGTCTTGATGTACATCGTAACGTACTGGGGACATTTGATGGGCGTACGCATGGAAGCCGACATGCGCCGAGATCTCTTTACGCATATCTCGCACATGAGCTATCGTTTTTATGACAACAACCGCACCGGATCCCTCCTGTCACGTATCGTGTCTGATCTCTTCGACATTGTCGAGCTGGCCCACCACGGTCCCGAAGACCTCTTCATCGCCGGTATCACCCTCGTCGGATCCTTTATACTCATGCTGCGCATCCGCTGGCAGCTGGCCTTGCTCCTGATTTTTGTCGTCCCCTTTATCGTTCTCCTTACCATCCGTCAGCGCAAGCGTATGTCCGACACCTCCGTGCAGGTCAAAGAGACCACCGCCCAGATCAATTCCGACATCGAGAGCAGTATTTCCGGTGCTCGCACGGCCCAAGCTTTCACGAACGAAAAGTTCGAAGTCAAGAAGTTCAACCGCGGCAACAATGCCTACACCCAGGCCAAAGACGGCTACTATCACTCCATGGCAACCTACCAGAGCGGCATGGAATTCATGACCAGCATTCTCAATATCATGGTCATCGGCGTCGGCGGTTATTTCGTGGCCAAAGGCGAGATGGACCTCGTGGATCTCATCGCCTTCACACTCTATGTGAACAGCTTCCTCTCCCCGATCCGCAAACTCGTTTTCTTCTTCGAGCAATACACCAAAGGCATGGCAGGCCTCGAACGTTTCGTCGAACTCATGCGCAATGACCCTGAGATCATCGACAGCCCTTCTGCCTCCGATGTTCAGCCCTTGGACGGCGATGTCGTCTACCAGAACGTCACCTTCACCTATAATCCCGAAGGAGACGAAAATTCCACTATCCTGCACAATCTGAGTTTGACCGTTCCCGAAGGCCACAAAGTAGCCATCGTCGGCCCTTCCGGCAGCGGCAAAACCACCCTCTGCCAGCTCTTGCCGCGCTTCTACCAGATCACCGGCGGCGTCATCACCATCGGCGGACATGACATCAAAGACATCACGCTCAAGAGTCTGCGCGCGCAGATCGGCATCGTCCAGCAAGAAGTCTTCATTTTCGCCGACACCATTCTCGAGAACATCCGCTACGGCAGGCCGGATGCCACTTTCGAAGAAGTCGTCGCCGCTGCCAAACTTGCGGAAATCGATGACTTTATCCACCAATTGCCCGATGGCTACAACACAATTGTAGGCGAACGCGGCACCACTCTCTCAGGCGGCCAAAGACAGCGCGTCAGCATCGCGCGTATCTTCCTCAAAAACCCTCGCATCATGATCCTGGATGAAGCGACCTCGGCGCTGGATACCGCCACCGAAGTTCGCATTCAGCGAGCCCTCGACACCCTCGCTCAGGGACGCACCAGCCTTATCATCGCCCACCGCCTCTCTACCATCCGCAATGCCGACACAATCGTCTACCTCGACCAGGAGGGCATTCGCGAGCAGGGATCCCACGCTGAGCTCATGGCCCAGAACGGCCCCTACCGCCAGCTCTACGAAGCCCAGTACCGTTCTCTCTA
>JAAYZH010000313.1 GCA_012514965.1 Clostridiaceae bacterium
AGAGAGCGGCGCCGGTGCTCTGTTTTCACTTGCTTTACTCTGCCAGTCATCCAGTATCCTCGTTCAGCTAATTGCCCCTCAATCAAGTACAGAATAGCATAGGGAGGAGAGGGCAAACAATTTCGCGGAGGGAGCCTGCATCATGCTCGCTAACACTCCCTAAAAAGGGAACATAACGGATCAAGCTTTGATACAGCAGGCGGCTGGCCGGTTGCACCCACACCATAAGCAAATGTAAAGCAGATCGATTCACGCGAAAGGCAGGCTGTCCATGCAACGCAACATATATAAAGCCATAGGAATCATCATTTCCTTTGCTCTGTTTTTTCAGAGCGCGGCTTTGCATGCCGAGACGACAAGCAGCCCGGAAGAAAGCGCTGCAACAAGCTTGCCAGCCCTTGTGACAACGACGAATATTCCTGCCGAAATTACAACCACGACATTGGAAAGCACCCTCTCGTCTGAACCGAAGACATCTCCGATCTCAGGCGAGGGGACTTCCTCCTTTGAAACACCAACTTCTGAGACAACGATCTCTGAAACAACGACCTCACCGGCTGCGACCACAACAGAAGTCCCGAGTACCACCACTCCTTTGGCCGAGCCGGCCACTGCTTTGACCGAAACCATGGTCAGCGAAACTACAGAGCCCACAGCGGCCGAGACAACCGCGTCTTCTACGCAGCCTGAACCGCAAACTACGACTACAACTGTCCCGCAGCCAACTGCGGCAACAGAAACCATAGAGACCACAAGCACCCAGACTATTTCGACCACCGAGACCACAACTGCTGCCGGACCCGAAGAGTCCAGCACCGAAACGCAGCCGGTCGAACCCATTGAATACCCTCTGCCCCAGGCCAGAATGTCGATGCTCGCCGTGGCGCAGACGCAGACCTCAATCGAAGTAGTAATCGAAGGGTACACGCTTGAACCCGTGATTTTCCCGACCAAACAAGCGGATATTGATAAGCTTCATACATCTTTATCCAAACTGCCTGCTGGCACAGTCTTCGTTTCTTATGACGGCATCAATTTCTATCCTCTGATTGTTGAGCCGGGACCCAATAACGAGCCTTTTTACTACTATATTTTTAATGGTATGACAATTGAAGTACAGAAGTTCTGGAACCCCTCGGATCAGGCTAGTGTGGATCCGCCATTCTTCGTGTATAAAAAAGTGCCCAGCAATACCGGCAGCCTGACCATCCGGAGCACAGGCCTAAGCAATCGTGACGCGAATCAAACCATTGTGTACGAAGTCACCGGGCCTGGCGCTGATGCTCCGACCTGGCGCGTGGCCATCCAAGGCAACACATCAAGGACACTGACAGGCCTGCCCCCCGGTAGCTACACTATCCAGGAGCTTACAGACTGGTCCTGGCGTTACCACGTTGACAGCATTACGCCGACCCTGCCGACTGTGACCTTTGCGCACACACGGGCGAACGAGCTCTGGTTCAGCGGTGACAGTTACGCGATTAATCGACAGGGGGCCCCGATCTTTTCCGCCTTTAACGCGTCTGTGATCATCCCAGGCCTTTTCGCATGGATCGGAGGGCTCAGACGATGAAATTGGCTGATAAAAATCTGCGCAAAATCGTAGTAACGGCCTTGAGTCTGGCCTTGCTCCTGATCGGTACAAGCCTAACGATGGCGTATTTGAACGATCGCACCGATACCGCGCGAAACAATCTCCAGTTCGCACACGTTTCCTGTCAGGTGGAGGAGACCTTCAGCAACGGCACGAAATCCAATGTCAGCATCAAGAATACATCGGACACAGATGCATACATCCGGGTAATTTTGGCCGCCGTGTGGCTGAATGCAGACGGTGATATAACGGCTCCGGCCGTTGCAACACCTGTGTTTACCGCTACAGACTGGTTTGTGCAGGATGGCATTTACTATTACAAGCTCCCGCTGGCGCCAGACGAATCGACCAAGAATCTCATCGGTTCATTCCCGATGCCGACGCAGACCGGTCTGACCTACGAACTGCAGATCATCGCCTCTGCCATTCAAGCGACACCGGAAGCTGTCAGCGACGCCTGGGGTGTATCGGTCAGCGACGGGCTGTTAGCACCATGAAGGAGGCCAAAATGAAGCGCACGTATTTCGCCCCCAAAATCGTTGCCGCCATGGTCTTCCTGGCAGTATTTTTCAATATGAGCTTGCCCGCCTTTGCAGAATCAGCTGTTTCTGACACTGCGTCCAATGTAATTTTCGTCAATCGGGCCGAGAGTTTTGTTTTTGTACCCGACAGCGGTGACCTGTTCCAAAACTTCAAGGGCGTCATGCCCGGCGATGTGCTCGAGCAGGAGATAATTGTTGCGAATGATAAGAGCAATACCTTTCAAGTGAAAATCTATTTGCGGGCAGAGGTGCCTGCTGATACGAACATCGATTTTCTCGATCAGCTGAATTTGCAAGTTGCCGGAGAACACGCAGGTGTTCTCTCAGACGCGCCTGCTTCTGAAGCCGGAAGTCTTGGTGAAAACGTCCTGTTAGGGAGCCTGAAGCCCGGTGACACCGAGACTTTGCATGTCACGCTCGCTGTGCCGATCGCTTTGGCCGACGCTTTCCAGAATGCCCGCGGTGAAGTGATCTGGACTTTTACTGCAGAAGAAGTGCCGGTTGCGCAGGTCCCTGTGACCGGTGGTTCCGACGCGCCGGTCTGGCTTGGCTTCGGTCTGTTGCTGGCCGGCTTGTTCCTCTTTGGCCTCAAGCAAAACCGGCTCAGGAGACACGAGCGCTGATCGCCTGGCTGGATTTTCGCGTAAATAGCAAAAAAGTCGAGAAATGCTGGTAATTGGGCCTCTGTGTACTTGACGCGCACCCTGATTTCTGATAATTTTGATCGGTGACCGCATCTCGCAGGTCTTTTTAATCTGTTTAAGGCAGAACCTGCATGAGCGAGACCTAAGATAAGGGAGGAACACAGTATGTACGCAGTAATAACCACCGGTGGTAAACAGTATAGAGTTGCCGTCGGCGAAGAGATTTTTGTCGAGAAGCTCGAAGGCGAGCAGGGTGACAAGGTAGTCTTTGACCAGGTGTTGGCCGTGGCCGACGAAGATGGTATCAAGCTCGGCGAGGACGTCAAGGGCGTCAAGGTCGAAGGTGAGATCGTCAAGCAGGGCAAGGGCAAGAAGATCATCATCTTCAAGTACAAGGCTAAGAAGGGCTATCGTCGCAAGAACGGTCACCGTCAGCCTTACACCCGCGTGAAGATCAACGGCATCGCAGTCTAGGCTCCAGGAGCAGAGGGTAGTCCCAGATGATACGGGTAAGGATGCTGGAGAATCGACAGGGGATCTGCGGTTTTCTATGCGAAGGACATGCAGGTTATGCGGAGGCTGATGAAGCCGATGTTGTATGTGCCGGAATTACCGCGATCGCGGGTACGACCGTCAGCGCTCTGACCGATCTCTTGAAACTGGAAGTCCATTACAGCTTCCGCTCCGGGCATCTCGAATGCCGGGTTGAGGACAAGCCGGAAGGGACGAAACACGCTCAGATGGAGCTCATCCTCGAAACTTTCAGGATCGGATGCAGCCAGATTGAATATAGTTACGGTTCGCAATATGTGCATGTAGAAGATGATGCACTGCAAGTCAGCTAGGAGGCAAAGATGTTTAAACTCGACTTACAATTATTAGCTCACAAGAAGGGTCTCGGTTCGACCAAGAACGGTCGTGATTCCGCTTCGAAGCGTTTAGGCGCCAAGGCCGGTGACGGTGAATTCGTTTTGGCCGGTAATATTCTCTACAGACAGCGCGGCACGAAGATCCATCCCGGTACGAATGTCGGCATCGGCAAGGATGATACGCTGTTTTCCAAGGTAGACGGCAAGGTGGCTTTCGAGCGTCTCGACAAGACTCGCAAGAAGGTCAGCGTGTATCCTGTGGCCGACCAAGCTTAAGCGCGGACGGCACATTGCAAGCACTTTTAAGTCCGGCCTTGTGCCGGACTTTTTTCAACAGTAGGAACAAACTATGTTTATTGATGAGGCAAGAATTTTTGTGAAGGCCGGCAACGGCGGAGACGGTGTGGTGTCTTTCCATACCGCGAAATATGTCCCGAATGGCGGACCGGACGGCGGCAACGGCGGACGGGGCGGCAGCGTGAGCGTAATCGCGGATCGCAACATTACTACGCTGCAGAGTTTTCGCTTTCAGCGCAAGTACGTGGCTGAAGATGGGGAGAAGGGCGGCGGCAAGAAGTGCGCCGGCAAAGGCGGCAGTGACCTGACCATACGCGTCCCGGTCGGCACCGTGCTGCGCGAGGCCGATACGCTTCGCTTGCTCGCAGATCTCACGGAACACGGTGAGGAAGTGATCCTCTTGAAGGGCGGCCGCGGCGGCGCAGGTAACGCGGTCTTCGCTTCGGCGACCCGCCAGGCACCTCAGTTCGCAAAACCGGGCCAGCGCGTGGAAGGTTTCTACGTACTGATGGAGCTAAAGCTCCTGGCCGATGTTGGCCTGCTGGGCTTGCCCAATGTCGGCAAGAGCACCTTCCTGTCCGTGGTTTCCCAGGCCAGACCGAAAATCGCTGATTATCACTTCACAACGCTCGAACCGCAGCTGGGGATCGCGACCGTGGGTGAATACAGCTTCACCATCGCTGACATCCCTGGCTTGATTGAGGGAGCCAGCGAAGGAGCGGGTCTGGGCATAGACTTCCTGCGTCACATTGAGCGGACCAGGCTCCTGGTGCATTTCCTGGATTCGTCAGGTTCCGAAGGCCGTGATCCGTATGAGGATTTTGTGCTCATTAATCAAGAACTGCAGTCTTTTAACGCCGACTTAGCCATGCGCCCGCAGATTGTGGCCCTGAACAAGATCGATTTGGCCGACGAGGAGAAGCTAGAGGCTCTACGCGAGCGACTGGAAGGCGAGGGCTACGAGGTCTTCGAGTTGTCTGCCCCTATCCATGAGGGTACGGATGAGCTCTTGAAGGCGATTGCGTACAAGCTGCAACAATTGCCGAACACGATTCTCTACGAGAAGCCGCAGACCGAAGTCAGAGTCTACAAGCTTGAAGCCGAGCCCTTCCGCGTGGAGAAGATCGAAGATGGCTTCTCGGTGGAAGGACCGTGGATCGAGGAGCTTATGCGCTCGATCAACTTCACGGATACCGAGTCTCTGCAGTACTTCCAGAAGCAGCTGCGTGTCAAAGGCGTCATCGATGCCTTGGAAGCCTTGGGCGTCAAGGAAGGCGACACAATCGAAATGGGCGACCTGGTCTTTGACTTCGTCTTCTAATTAGCCATTGCCGGCGTTCGCCGGATATCCCGCGAGGCCCGGTTTTGGCCTGCAACATCTCTTGGAGGAGATTCATCAATGAGTTTAAACGGTAAGCAACGCAGTGAGCTGCGCAGGCTCGGCAATACAATGGACAGCGTTTTTCAGCTGGGCAAAGACGGGATCAGCGAAGAGACCTATCGCCACCTGGACAACCTCCTGCGGACCAGAGAACTGATCAAGATCACGGTTCTCAAATCCTGCCCTCTCGACACGAAGGAAGCTGCCAACGGTCTGGCTGCCTACTGCAGCGCGGCTGTGGTACAGGTGATTGGGCGCAAGATTCTGCTCTATCGCTTCTCACCTGAGCTGGCCAAAGAAGGAAAAGGCATAAAAATTCTTTAAAATGTCACATATGTTCCTGTCCATTTGCCTAAAACATCCGTATAATAATCATTAGTTGACTGACACGAGCTTTCGTTATGTCGATGAATTCATTGTAATGAGGTGATATGATAAATGAATAGTTATGTATGTGATCTTTGTGGCTACATCTATGATCCTTCCGTTGGCGATCCGGACAATGGCGTCGAGGCAGGTACTTCCTTCCAAGACATCCCCGAAGATTGGGTTTGCCCTCTCTGCGGTGCCGGTAAGGACCAGTTCAGCGAAGTTTAAGTATAAGATTAGTCACACCTTAACTGGATGAGACATGTAGAAGAGCCTGTAGTCCTTTGGGGGTGCAGGCTTTTTCGACGGTCTAAATGCCGCGACGCATATACGACGTGAAATTTGGCCCAGAGCTTGAGCCGCGAGCTTGTGACATGTAGAATTATAGCTAATAAGTTCCGATCGTCGGCCGCCTCTTGCGCAGGCCGTCGCAGTTACGAGAGAAAGAGGTTTTCGATGTCGATTCAGACCATTTGCCCCAATGTCTTCGAGGTGGGCGCCTCAGACCCTGATCGCCAGATGTTTGACGCCTTCATGCCTACCCCTATGGGCACCACGTACAATTCCTACCTGATTGCAGGGGACAAAGCCACCTGCTTAATTGACCCGGTCGATCCCATGAAGACAGACGTCCTGATGGCGAATCTGGATGAGGCCGGTGTCGAGAAGCTCGACTACATTGTCTGCCTGCACACCGAGCAAGACCACTCCGGATCCTTGCCCGACCTCCTGGAGCGCTGGCCGGACGCCATCGTGATCGTCAATAAGAAGGTCCAGGAGCTCCTCGTCACGCATATTCACATCCCCGCCGAGCGCACCACTGTCGTGGCTGAGGGCGAGACCCTGGATCTGGGTGGGAAGACCTTGCAGTTCCACATGATCCCCTTTGCGCACTGGCCGGACAACTTCACAGCCTATCTCCAGGAAGACGGTGTACTCTTCTCATCGGACCTCTTCGGCTCCCACTACGCCAGTACAGAGGTGTTCTCCACAGATAGCAACAACCAGCGTATGGCAGCCCGCCAATACTACGCGGAGATTATGATGCCATTTCGCAAGCAGGTGGCCAAGCACGTCGCTTGGACGAGAGCCCTGAATCCTCGTCACATCGCGCCTTCCCACGGCCCAATCTGGTATGACACCACGAAGATCCTGAATATGTACGAAAGCTGGACCTCCGATAACGTCAAGAAGAAGGTCATCATCGGCTACGTCAGCATGCATGGCAGCGTCGAAGCGATGGTTGAGAAGTACGCCCTGCGCTTGGCGCAATACGGAATCTCCGTCATCACCCGCAACATTGCCGCCAGTACCGACAGCTTGACCACAGAAGTCGGTCACCTTGCCTCCGACATGGTAGACGCAGCTGCCATCGTAATCGCTGCCTCTACTGTGATAGTCGGGCCGCACCCTTCAGCCCTCTATCTCGCTGCTGTGGTAAATCTGCTCAAGCCCAAGGCTCGCTACTTCCAATTTCTGGGATCCTACGGCTGGGCCAGTCAGGCGCCCCAGATTGTGGACGGAGCCATGGCTAACTTCAAGGGCGAACGCCTGGAAGCAGTTAATGTAATGGGCCTCCCGAACGAGGCAGACGAGGCGAAAATTCTCGCTGCCGCCGATGAACTGGCCAAACGCCTCACCGAGGATGAGCTGGTCGGCTAATTATTTCGACGGTTTGGGCTGGTATCCCGGTTCTGCCAGTTTTTGTTGGCTGACGAACATCAAGGAACGCCGCGACTTTTGGGTCCCGGCGTTTTTTTGTGTCGTGGAGGGGGAGAATTCGTAAGCAGACGTCGATTGCTGCCGGCCTCGATTACCGAAGTTGATTGCTACCGTCGATTGGAGCCAGCATCGATTGGTGCCGGCGATTGCCGCCGCCGATTGCCGCCGACGTCGATTGCCGCAGGCGTCACCTGATCTGGTCTGCGAGGCCGCCGACGTCGATTGCCGATGTGGATTGCCGACGTCGATTGCCGCCAACGATTGCCGATGTCGACTGCCGCCGGCATCACCTGATCTGGTCTGCGAGGTTGCGATTCTGGCCTAAAATGTTGTTTGTCTGGATTGGGTGCTCCGATAAACGTCATATTTGTCCCCAGAAGCCCGAATCGTGGCAAAAAGGCGAGTTGTGTGGCCACTCCGCTTGGATAACTCGGATATTTG
>JAAYZH010000314.1 GCA_012514965.1 Clostridiaceae bacterium
CAGCCTGAATCCGGCAGTTTTTGATGGGATCGTCAACATCACCCAGCGCGACAGTGATGAAGAATTTATCCAGGAAGCTGTGGACAAGAAAATTCCCATCGTCGTAGTGAATCGCAAATCGAAGATCCCTGTGGATACGGTACTCACAGATGAGACCGACGCCTTCTATCGATCGATGAAATTTCTGCTTGACCATGGGCATCGGCGCATCGTCGCGCTGGAAGGACCTGCGGGACTCGATTCTACCCGCCGCCGCCACGCCGGCTGGGTCAAAGCGGCCCGGGAAGCCGGCATTGACCCGGACACCATACCGGTCTACGAAGGTAACTACCGCTACGACAGCGGCGTCAGCGCAGCCGAAAAGATCCTTGCCCACAAGCCGACCGCTCTGCTCTCGTTCAATGACGAAATGGCTTTTGGAGTCGAACGGGTGATGATACAGAAGGGGCTTCGGGTTCCGGAAGATATGTCTGTTATCGGTTTCGACAACTGGAATCACTTGATGTACTCCTCTATGAATTTAACAACGGTTGAACGCAGCATGTATGACCTCTCGAAGGAGGCTTGTCGTCTGCTCCTGCAGCGTATCGAGGCAGGCGGAGGTAATCGCGGAACCCGAACGATCTTTATGGATGCGCCGCTGATCGAAAGAGGCTCCGTAGCCTTTATCGGGACGCCTCCCAAGAAAGAGAATGGCAAGAGCCGCTGATCCCGGGACACCTGAACATTCGGGCCAGACGCCCTGGTGAATAGAGTAAAAACAAACAATAAAGGAGATCGATTATGAAAGAAACAATTATCCAATTTGGCGAAGGCAATTTTCTGCGGGCATTCGTAGACTATTTTGTAGACGACATGAACAAGCAAGGTCTATACGACGGCAAGGTCGTCGTGGTACAGCCCCTGGCCGGCGGCCTGGTCCATATGTTGAATGATCAGACGTGCAAGTACAACCTCTTCTTGCGCGGCGTAGAGAAGGGTGAAGCCATCGACAAACACGTTGAGGTCGAGTCCATCAGCCGCGGTATCGATCCTTACAAGGATTTCGATGCCTACATGGCCCTGGCTGAGAATCCAGACCTGCGCTTCGTCGTGTCGAACACCACGGAAGCCGGCATTGAATTCATCGGCAACGAGAAACTCGCAGACCGTCCGGCCAAGTCTTTCCCGGCCAAACTGACACAGCTGCTGGCCAGACGCTTCGAGCTGGGGCTTCCGGGCTTCATTTTTCTGCCCTGCGAGCTGATCGACGACAACGCTGTCTACCTCAAGCGCTACATCCTGCAGTATGCGGAGCTCTGGGAGCTCGGGCCGGACTTTGTCCGCTGGATCAATGAAGAGAACCACTTCAGCAATACCTTGGTCGACCGCATCACGACCGGCTACCCGCGCGATAACATTCAGGAATTCCAGGCCCGCTGCAGCTTCGAAGACAAGCTGGTCGATACCGCCGAGATCTTCTATCTCTGGGTAATCGAAGGTAATTACGAAGACGAGCTGCCCCTGCAGGCGGCCGGCCTCAATGTCGTCTGGACCGAAGACGTCAAGCCTTACAAGAAGCGCAAGGTACGCATCCTCAACGGCGGCCACACGTCGCTGGTCACCGGCGCTCTGCTCTACGATATGGTAACCGTCGGCGAGTGCCTGGAGAACGAGACTGTTCGCGCCTACCTGGAGCACAATCTGTTCAACGAGATCGTGCCCACCCTCGGCAACACCGAGGTCGACGTGCAGTTTGCCAAAGACGTCCTCGAGCGTTTCGCGAACCCCTTCGTCAAGCACCGTCTGGATTCGATCGTACTGAACTCCGTCGCGAAGTTTGAGACGCGCGTCTTGCCGACCATCCTTGAACACAAAGAGCTCTTTGGTAATTATCCCCAGGGCCTCGTGATGTCGCTCGCTGCCCTGATCGCCTTCTACCGCACCGATGCAGTCAAGGATATGCCTGAAGTAGTTGCCTTCATGAAAAGTGCATCTGTAGAAGAGATTCTCCGTCATAAGGAATACTGGAAGCTTGACCTCTCCGACCTCTATCCAATGGTCAACGAGTACTACGAATTGATTCAGAACAGCGGCATGCAGGCCGCTTACGACAAGGTGTTGCAAAGCGCTTGCTGCTAAGTCGCACCTCTGCGAGAAAGGACATTTTCCCTATGAAAAAATGGATCGTTATTAACCCAGAGGATCTGGTGGGTGTCGCTTTGACCGATCTGCCCGCAGGTTTTGCCGTAGAGTTGCCGGACCAAGTACTCATCTTGTCAGAAGACATTCCGCGCGGACACAAATTCTCATTGCGAGCCCTCGAAGCCGGTGAAGCTGTCGTGAAGTACGGCATGCCGATTGGCCATGCAAAAGTCGCAGTCCCCGCCGGCGGCCATGTCCATACACATAACATTAAGACCGGCC
>JAAYZH010000034.1 GCA_012514965.1 Clostridiaceae bacterium
ATGGGCACCTCTTTGGCGAGCAAGTTCAAGGGCTAAATCAGGGAAGTTTCCAATAATAGCATCGACACCACAATCAAGCATACGGTCAATGTCCTCAGCCGTATTCACAGTCCAGGCATGGACCGCAAGGCCTTGACGGTGAGCTTGTGAAACGAGATCAGCGGTGATCAGGTCCAGGCGCGGATGCATAGCTTCCATCCCCAGCAATTTCGTGTACGCGACTCTGGCCGGTCTGGACTTCTCATATAGGAGTCCGCACGCTATGTGAGGAAAACGCCGCTTGATCCTGAGCATGTAGGGGTGAAGAAAAGAGGAAAAAAGCACGCGTTCCGCCATTCCATGATCTTCGACCATTTGCGCAGCGGCCAGCGGCAGGGCTTCATAATGAAAGAAGGCCTTGCTTGAGTGCTTGACCTCAATGTTCAGGTATAGATCACAGGCTTTGGCCATATTAAGGAGCTCTGACAGAGTTAGGAGACGTTGCGGACCATAATTGCCCGGCTGATCCCGGCCAAAATCAAACGTCAAGAGCTCTTCCAATGTGTAGTCGGAGATCAGGCCATTGACGCCGGCTTGGCGCAAAAGGACTTCATCGTGACTGATTACGATCTGCTTGTCCTTTGTAAAGCGCACATCGGTTTCGCATCCATCCACTCCCATCTCGCAGGCTAAGCGGAAAGATGCCTCGGAATTCTCAGGGGCCCTGCCCATTGCGCCTCTATGTCCCCAAATCTTACAAGTGTCCATAGCCTCCCCCCAGGTCCATTCTTGATAATAGTATAGCAAATGTTGAGCAAACGCTAGACATTAATCGGACACAGGAACGTAATACCAAAAGATTTTCTTCAGAGATACGACCAGGGCTGATTAGCCTATGTCACCTGTTCCTTGCCTCAGAGGGCGTATAATAGAGACAGAATCGTAATAATTTTCTGCTATGGAGGGGCCTATGAATTATGAAACGCTTAGTAATCGCCGCTCTCTCCGCCGCACTTATTGTGAGCAGCTGCGGGATCTTCAAGCCCACGTCAGCACCCACTCCGCCAAGTACTACAGCCTTGACAAGTGAATCTGCCACTGCATTGTCCTCTCTGACTTCCGTAGCGACCACCTCAAACACCAGCAGCGAAAGTTTACCCACCACGACACCTGTTTCCACGACAAACCTGCCAGAATCCAGTCCGAGCAGTACGAGCAGTACAAGCGTACCAGGTACAACGACTACTCTGCCTCCAACAACCACCGTACCCACAACTTTACCGGCCACGACCACGACTCGAGTCACAACCAGTACTGCGGCACCGGCACCCGTGCCGACCACGAAGATCACAACGACCACGACTCGTGCCACAACCAGCACAGCAGCACCGACACCCGTGCCGACCACTACGGCTTCTGCTGATCCATATACTGTCTATCCCAACACGGATCTCAGCTGGTGGTACATACCTCCCAAGCCGTTGAATCAACAGCTTCCGGCGAAAATCGACCCAGGTATCGCAGCGTTGATCGCCAAATACAGCACACTTTGGCAGTTACCATCCGGCAGCAAAAAAATCTATATCACAATGGACGAGGGCTACGAATTCGAAACAAATACCGCCGAAATTCTGGATATAGCCAAAGCCAAAAACATCCCCATCACTTTCTTTATCACCGGCAGCTATCTCAATCATAATCTGCCTCTCGTCAAGCGCATGCTTGCAGAAGGTCATCAGGTCGCCAACCACAGTTTCAATCATTTGCGACCGGCTCCTGCCCTGGCAATATCCACTGACTACTACATCGCCGACATTCAGTCTTTGGCCTCTCGCTTTCGTGAGCTCACCGGCAGCGAGATTGCGCCATTCTATCGCCCCCCTGAAGGTGGCTACAGCGAAAGAGCACTCAAGATAGTCGAAGACCTAGGGTATACAACTGTGTTTTGGAGTTTTGCTTACCGTGACTGGCTGACAGATGCACAGCCAGACATTACAGCAGCTTTCGACCGCATCAGCGGTGAACTTCACGACGGATCCATCTTGCTGTTGCATGCTGTTTCAGATACGAATGTCGCTGTACTCGCCCAATTGATTGATTTTGTCCGTGCTCAGGGTTACGTAATCGCGCCTCTGCCTCGTTAGGTTTTCCACGGACTGGTACATTTTCGACCAGACCAGACTCACTACTACGTGTGGTCAGGCATAGCTCAAGCAAAGTACTCTCTTGTCCGAACACAACTGGGGCTTCAACGCGAAAGACTATAATGTTCTCCCATCGTACTGTGATAGGTCGAAAGGGATTCAGCGTTTATCTTGCCTACTGCGATCAGCGGGCCAGGAAAGCAAACAGAGCGCTAAATGTGCCGTTCTCCACAAGAATGTATAGACCCAGAGCAATGAACACCAGCGGCACAATCCAACGCTGATGCTTCTCGATCTTCTCGGCAAAAGCAGGCACAGCCGCCAAACGCGCACTGATATAACACAAAAGCGCTACCAAAACAGCGAACAAGGCAAAGACCATATAGATCTCACCGGCACGCAAAGTTGTAAAGTAAGGAATATAAATCGAAAAATTATCGGCTGAAGCAGCCAGGACAATCAGTGTTACTGTAACCCAAAGGAAACGATGCTTGTGCGCGGAAAATGCTTCCAGCACCTCTTCTTCGTCTTCGTCCTCACCTATGATCCAGAATCGTATGCCTAAGAAGATGGGGATCAATCCCAAAAGTCCGATTTGCCAAGATTCCGGCACAAAAGTCATGACGCCCAGAGCCGTCAGGAGGCTGACGATCAAAATCACGGCAGTTCCTGCAAACTGCCCTGTCCATATGTGTTTGGTTTGTCCTTGTTTGGCCTGCGAAAAAAGCAAAATAAGGATGATTAAAAAATCGATTGAGGTCGCGGCAAAAACCGCGATGGCTGACAACATTG
>JAAYZH010000315.1 GCA_012514965.1 Clostridiaceae bacterium
CAGGAGGCCCGAAATCGGGGTAAAACAGTCTTGCTTCTGGTGCCGGAAATTGCCTTGACCCCGCAAATGGTGGGCCAGTTTGAGCAGCGTTTTCCCGGTGATGTTGCTGTGATGCACAGTCGGCTGACGCCGCGTCAGCGCTATGACTGCTGGGAGAGCATTCGCTTGGGGCGACAGCCCATCGTGATTGGCGCGCGGTCAGCTGTATTTATGCCTTTGGCCGATCTTGGACTGATCATGATCGATGAAGAACAAGAGGAGAGCTACCAGTCAGATATGTCACCGCGCTACCAGGCGGCGACGATAGCCCGGCTGCGCAGCCGCAACGAAGGGGCCGTGCTGGTTCTGGGTTCTGCCACACCTTCGCTTGAGAGCTATCAGCGCACAGAGGAAGGCAAGTCACGCATGTTGAGTCTGCAAGAGCGACCGGGCACGGCAAGTCTGCCGGAAACGCACATCGTTGATTTGCGACGCGATTGGAACAGTGACACAGATGGCCTTTTAAGTCTCGAGCTGATCCAGGCGATGCAGGAGGCTTTGGCTCGTGACGAACAGGTTCTTTTGTTCCTCAACCGCCGCGGTTTCGCTTCGACTTGCCTATGTAAAGACTGTGGTGAAGCTGTGCAATGCCCTTCGTGCGCGATCGGTATGACCTATCATCTGCAACGCAACCAGCTGGTCTGCCATTATTGCGGCCTTACGCAGAATGTACCTGAACATTGTCCAAGTTGCGGGGATGAGCATGTTATCTTGTATGGAGCCGGCACGCAGAAGCTCGAAAGTATTTGTGAACGACTGTTTCCGGCTGTGACGATCGTTCGCATGGATCAGGATATGACCAGCGGCGCGTACGGTCACGCCAAGCTCCTCAAGCGTTTCCGTGAGGCGGGGGCAGCGATACTGATCGGCACGCAGATGATTGCCAAAGGACACGATTTCCCGAGGCTGACCGTATCCGCCGTGCTGTCCGCCGATCAGATGCTGGGCCGCAATGACATCCGCGCCGCTGAGAAAGCTTTTCAGCTGATGACGCAGACCGCAGGCCGCGCGGGCCGTCAGGAGCTCGCGGGCAAAGTTTACATCCAGGCATTCAACGTCGACCATTACGCATTACAAAGCGCGGCGGCGCAGGATTACCCGGCTTTTGTTGAGCAGGAACTGAATTTCCGCAGGGTGCTGCGCTATCCGCCGTTCAGCGTCATGGCGACCATCGGCATCAGCAGTGAACGTGAAGAAGATTGTCGGCAAATCGCCGCGCACCTCTACGAGAAGCTGAGCAGCATGACCGGACTGCCCGAGTGGCAGGGCGTGGAAGTATTGCAGCCTGCCAGGTCAGCGCTTTACAAGTTGCAAGGTCGCTGGCGCTGGCAGATGCTGCTGCGAGCCGGCAAGGATGGCGGTGTGCGGAAGCTTAGCACGCTGTGGCAGAGCGTTTCCCTGCTCCGCGTGCCGCAGGGCTTGCGCTTGAGCTTTATTTTGGATCCCGCCTAAGCTATACTGTAAATAGTAATTGTTTATCAAATTGAGCCGCTTCGTCTGCTCTCGGCTTCAGGCCCCAGAAATGCTCCCGAGAAAGTGTGAACGTAATGTCCAGAAAAGCCCTTGTTTTGCTACTTTTGATCAGTTTGTGTATCCCTTTGTTTGTTTCAAAACCCGTACAGGCTGACATGGGGCCGAAACCCAGTGTTGTAATTGATTTCACGGGTCTGGAAGGCCAGGAATATTATGTGTCACTCTTGTCAGAAATCACGCGCTATGGACCGTGGAACGCTGATGCTGCGTGGGAGAACGAAACTTCTGATGAGAGAGCCTTGATGCAGAAATTCAGAGCGTTCGCAATCTCAAAAAATACCAACTTCCTTGGACATTACTCGAAACTGAACGGCGATGACACCTACAGCTGGGGCTATTATCCACCGCAAACTTTCCAAATCATGGTCTATTTCCCCGACAGCGATATGTTTTTGTTAAGTGACAAGACGTATGAGCGCTATGCTTTTCACAGCTACTACAGAGTCAACGCAGAAGCCTGGTTCAGCGCCGGAGAAATGGATCCGCAGGCAAATCTAGCAGCTGTCCAAAACTACGATTTTGGTGCTGAGATCATTGGATTCGCGCTTCGTCTGGTCTTGACGCTGGCCATAGAACTCGGCCTGGCCTGGCTCCTATTCTACCGCCGCCAAAAACAACTGCAGCTGATTCTTGCTGTCAATCTCTTTACGCAAATCGCGCTTAATCTTGTGCTTGCTTTCGCGGGATATAAGCAGGGACCATGGGCATTTATTTTCTTCTATTTCACACTGGAAATTTTGATTTTTGCAGTGGAAGCGATTGTTTACCGCCTGCGTCTTCTGGGGCAGGCAGGGCGTACAGTCGAGAAGCTCGGGCCCGTAGTGTATGCTTTAGCAGCAAACGTACTTTCTTTTGGGGCCGGACTATTGGTCTCGGATTACCTGCTCGGTCTTTTTTAGCCGCTCTTGAGCTAAAATCGTTTACTTTTTATCTGCCAAAGCTTGATATTTGTGCGTTTTTGTCGACGGAAATCTCCTTGCTTGCTATGCTATAATCTTGACAAAAGGAGATCAGAATGGCTACTAGAACAATTATTACAGATGAAGACCCCTTGCTGCGTAAGCGTTCACGCGAGGTAATTGAGATAGATGACCGGATCCGTGAGATTTGCGCAGACATGGTCGAGACTTTGCACGCCACAGATAATGGTATCGGATTGGCTGCGCCGCAGGTCGGGATTTTGAAGCGGATTTTTGTAGTGGATATGTACGATGACAATGGTCCCATTGTTTTCATTAATCCCGAGATTATTGAGAAGAAGGGCAAACAACGCAACCAGGAAGGTTGCCTCAGCGTGCCCGGCTCATGGGGAGAGGTCGAGAGACCTGCCAGGATCAAGGTCCGTGCCCGGAATCCACATGGTGAACTCTTTGAGATGGAAGCTTCTGAGCTACTGGCTACCTGCATCTGCCACGAGAACGATCATCTCGACGGCGTGCTCTTCACGGATAAGGTCATCGGCGAGCTGGTCACTGAGTAATTATGGAAGAATCCAATCTTCGCATAGTCTTTATGGGCACACCGGAATTTGCTGTGCCTTCTTTGTATGCCCTGGCAGAGGCAGGTATGAAGCCTGTGCTTTGTGTCAGTCAGCCTGACAAGCCACAGGGACGTAAGCGCGAGATCCTGCCGACGCCGGTGCATGAGGCAGCCGACCGTCTGGGTATTCCCTGCATACAGCCGATCAAGGTCAAGAACAGAGCTTTTCTGAAAGCGATTGCTGAAGCAAGGCCGGATTTTATTGTGACCGCCGCGTACGGAAGAATTTTGACTTCAGCCGTTTTAGCCTTGCCCCGAATTGCTCCCGTCAATGTCCATGGCTCGCTTCTGCCCAAGTATCGCGGCGCCAGCCCGGTTCAGGCTGCTTTAATCAACGGTGACAAAGAGACAGGTGTCTCAATACTGCGTATGACCGAGGCGATGGACGCCGGCGGTGTCTACACGCAGTCGGAGTTCACCATACCTGAAGGCATGCGCGCCGATGAGCTCATGACCGGTTTGGCCAGTCTGGGCGCTGAGATACTGCCACAGACCTTGCTGAGAATTGCCGAGGGTGATTTAGAAGCTGTTCCTCAGGATGAGAGCCAAGCCAGCTATGTTTCTCTGCTCAGCCGTGTGAGTGGCTGGGTCGACTGGCAGATGTCGGCACAGCGGATTGTCGGACTGATCCGCGGCTGTTACCCTTGGCCGGCCGCTTTTGCAAGCTTTGCAGGCAAGCGCGTCAAGCTGCTGCAAGCTTTTGCCTTTCGCGAGGACGCAGTTGAGCTGCCTGAAGACATTTTGAATGACAGCGCGCCGGGCACGATCCTTTCGACGATGGGTAAGAAGCTCTGGATTCGCTGCGGTACCGGCATTCTTTGTCTGACCGAGCTCCAGTCTGCAGGCTCCAGAGCTATGTCGAGCGCGGATTGCGCACATAATTTCCGACCGGGGCAGCGATTCATGGCAGGGGAACTTCTGCATGAGTGATGCAAAGTCCAAGCGCAAGGGCCGGCCCAGACCTAGCCCGACCAACGCCCGCGAACTGGCCCTTGAGGCTCTGATTCGCGTCTTTGATGGCGGTGCGTATTCGAACCTGAGTCTCGACGCACTTCTCAAGAAGTACGCACTCAGTAACGAAGACAAACGTCTCGCGACCACATTATTCTATGGTACGCTAGGTGAAACATTCGCGCTGGACGAGCTGATTGAACGATATTCTTCCGTAAGAATTGCGAAAATGGACGTCATAGTCCGGTGCATTTTGCGTATGGGATTTTGGCAGTTGTTTTTTTCGGCTGTGCCCAATTCGGCAGCGGTCAACGAGGCAGTGAATCTCTGTCGTCGCAGCGGTTTTACCTCTGCCGCAAGTCTGGTGAACGCTGTGTTGCGTCAGGGATTGCGCAGGGAAACGCAGTACGTGCCCCAGTCACTCGCCGCCAAGAGTGGTTTCGCGCCTGAACTGGCAGCTGATTTGCAGACTTGGCTTGGTTCCGAAGCGGAGGTTTTGGCTCTGGGCCAAAGCTTGCGTGAAGCGCGCGGTCTGTCCTTACGTCTCCGAATTCAGGAAGACGATGAAGTCGGCAGAGCCAGACTCCTTAG
>JAAYZH010000316.1 GCA_012514965.1 Clostridiaceae bacterium
TCAGGGAATCTACCGCAATCGGATCCTGCCAGGCCTGAACGGAGTCTCGATACTTGTAAAACGCAGAGCGAGACATACCGACTTGCTTGACCGCTTCATTGACGGAGGCCACTTGGCCCGTCTGCAGGAGTGCTTTGACCTCCATGACATTGTTAAAGACTTCAGGTAAAACATCTGCTTTGATCAACAGATATTCACTGATAGGTTTCCCTGCCAGTCCAAGTCCTCGACTGCCCATGCCATCCGCCATGCTCTTCTCCTGTCATCCACTGTCCGCCGAGCAGAGAATCATCTGTCCACCACACACGAACACGTAACTGAATTGTAATATATCATCAGGATAGCACGAGGTCAACATTATTTCAGGAAAATCTCATTTATTAGCTGTTTATCTAAATTAAGCAGCTGTTAGTTGCCATTTTAACCTGTCCGCTGCACGTAGAACGGAAGACATAATCCGTTCGCCCTGTGTGGAATTGTAATATTATTACAAATTAATTACAGGCAGATTGCTGAGCAAGTAGTTTTTCAACTTCTCCAAAGCCAACCCCCTGTGGCTAATTCTGTTTTTTAGAGCAGGAGAAATTTCTGCCGATGTCTGCCCATACTGCGGCAGGAAGAAAATCGGATCATAACCGAAACCATTTTCACCGCGGCGTTCAGGAATGATGCAGCCTTCCATTTCGCCGTTAAAGAGCAGGGGCTCTGATGATTGGGGTTCCCACCAAGCGAGTGCGCACACAAATCGAGCAGACCATTCTGTTTCGGGAACCGCTTTATCACGCAGCATATCCCAGATAAGTTGACTTTTCTTCTGGTAATCACTTGAAGTCCCGCCAAACCGAGCTGAATAAATTCCAGGCTGGCCGTTCAGAGCATCTACACAGAGGCCAGAATCATCCGAGAGGATATACGCGTCAGGATATACTTCTCGGTATGCTTTAGCCTTTAGACAGGCATTTCCGCCGAAAGTTCCGGCTGTTTCCTCGACCTCGATTTCGGGACCGAGTTCCCCTGCAGCGACGACCTGCAATGGGAAGTCCCGCAAGATTTCTTTAATCTCGATTAATTTGTCTTGATTTGCGGTGGCGACCAGGCATAGTTTGCGCTTTTGATTCAACATGATTCACTCTGCTCTTTCTTCTGTTAATTAGTTAAGAAGCCTGACAGTCAGGAAGAATTAACGACATCAGCTCTCCAGATAACTGGCGATTTGGTAAGCCAGACGTTTAATGGTCTCTTTGGCCAAAGGATCCGGCAAGTGCACCTGGGCTAGCTGCTGCAAAAAGGTGTCAGAGGAACCAAGGCTGCAAAAGGACTCATAATCTGCACGTGCCTTTTTCTTGTTTTTGCGGTTTAAGTCCCAGAGGCTTAGCGCGGAGATAGTCGGCAAGGCACGAATCAGACTGCCGAATGGATTGCGCAAAAGCGCACTCGCAACTTGATCGTCGGCCCAGAATTTCTCTTCTGTGTATAATTCCATTCCATAGCTTTCACGCAGGTGCAGCCATAAATCCTGACGATCGGACATCGAAATCTCATCCAGCCGGTAGATCGTTTCTTCAAATTCATCGATCAAACAGGCAAGGAGCAGACCGCGCAATAAGCGATCGATTTTTTCTTTGGCGTAGTCAGCACCCTCTTCCCCAAAAAGCATGTGCATGTGTGGCAAACACATAACCTCCATACCGAGGCCCCAGAGACTGCGGCTTTCACCGGCAGGAAGAACGGAAGCAAGATGATCACGTCCGCCCTGACCGCTTAGCAAGTGTGCGTACATTTCGCCGGCCATTTGCAAAAATTCAGATGTAAAATGAGTCGACTGGTGATAAGTACCCGACATCAAAGGGCGGGTTCCCGAGTCGAGCGCAACTACACTCAGTGCTTCCGGAGGCTTGCGAAAATCAAGGCGAATGTAACCCATTTGGCCTAGTTCCTGCAGGAATCCTCTATTCTGACGAGGCAGAGATGCGTCGATGACCGCTGTGATGTGGTCAAAAAACTGTTGGGGCTGCAAATCCAACGCATACAATCGGCTGCTTGGGTACGATAAAGGGTCCGGGACGAATTCAGAGCCTTCGAGCGCAAAATCATTGAGGTGTCGCAGCTCCCAGTCTTCTTCACCAAAAAAACGCTCATAGTAATCCAGTTTGCTTCCGATGGAACGTGTTTGTTGCGTCAGCGGTTCTCTCGCTTGAGAATTCTTCTGTAAATTCTTCGGTTGCGAAGATATCTCACCAGGAGGCGGCAGGAGCTTCTGCAGCGTAAGAACCTGATGTAGATGAATCGGCAGTAAATAACGCTTAATTTCGCTGCGTAGATCACGTAGGGATTCGATACTATAATCAAAGTAATCTTGCAGAGCCCACGCGTACGCACGGAACGAAGCAAA
>JAAYZH010000317.1 GCA_012514965.1 Clostridiaceae bacterium
CTCCTGAGATAGCAGCTCTGCTGGAAAACTTTGCCGAGCAGGGCATTCTGCAAAAAATAGACGATAATTGGTCTTACTCAGAGAGAGGTTTGGATGTAGCCGATGTTGTGGCAAGGGCTCTGATCTGAATTTTTTACTTCTCGTAGAGCTTGCCAGACATTTGCGGATCTGACTCTGTTGATAAATTGTTCATATTCCAGTTAGAAATAGAAGGCAAATTGAGATTGACTTTATTTGTCCTTTCGTGATATTGTCTTTTTAGCACTCGGGTTTGGCGAGTGCTAACTTATGGAGAGGAGCTGATACACATGTCTTTAGGCGAACGTCAACAGTGGATATTGAAGTCAATTGTCGATACATACGTGAGCACGGCAGAGCCCGTGGGATCGCGCGCCATTGCTCAACAGTCGGATAGTCCAATCAGCTCTGCTACCATTCGCAACGAGATGGCAGAATTGGAAGCAAGAGGACTTCTCGTGCAGCCCCACACATCAGCCGGGCGAATTCCCACTGATTTGGGTTATCGGGAATATGTCGATAACCTCATGACCCCCGCGGAGCTGCCTGAAGCAGAGAAGCAGGAGATTCGTCACGAGTTATCCGAGCGTGTTTATGAGTTCAATGACCTTCTGAAGCGGGCTACTTCGCTCCTGTCTGTCGCGACTGGCTACGCTTCTGTGTCTCTGACACCATCTGAGCAATTCAGCTATGTGAAGCAGCTTAAGTTTCTGTCCATCGAAGCCGAAAGAGTTCTGGTTATTGTGGTCTTGTCAGCGGGTCTGGTCCGTGACCGGCTGATTCGCATCAGTGAACTCATCAGCTCTGAACAGCTGCAGTTGATCGCCGGAGCGATTGAAGAAAGCTTGCAAGGCATCCCGATTCAGGAGATTACTCTGGTGACAGTGGAATCCGCGCTCGAGGGCATTGCTTTGCCCGACGCGATTCTGAATCAGCTGCTCTATGAAGCCTATATTTCCATCAAACAGGCCGATCATCTGGATGTCTATATGGATGGAGTCCAGAGGCTTCTGGTCCAGCCGGAATTTCGCGAAGCGACCGAAGTACACCGTGTCTACAATGCCTTGCACAATGATGGACTCATTACCGGTTATCTCACGAAGGCGCAAGGACAGGGACCTGACAGACCGTTCATGATCCGCATTGGCCAGGAAATCAAGCTTAACGGCCTTGAGGCCTGCAGCCTTGTCACGACGACATATGAGCTAGGCGATCGACTTTGCGGCAGAATCGGAATTATCGGTCCCAAGCGGATGGAATATGAGAAAGTGATTCCCCGCATCAGCTTCATTCGTGAGAGTGTTAAGGAATATTACGACAAGAAGTCTGAGAATTTCGAATAATAGATCAGCTGTTTCGCAGCTATTGTAGTGGAGGCATCATGAACGAAGAGGCAAGAGAAGACATTATTTTGGATGATCAAGGAGAGCTGAAATCGGCTCCGGAATACAACGAAGAGAATTCCGCGGGACAGGATTCGGAAGCGGTAGATTCTGCATCAGCGACGACTGACGAACCGAAGGGACAGAAGAAGTTTTTTCAGAAGAAGGAAACAGTCAGTTTAGCGAAATATCAGGAACTAGAAGCTTCCTTGAACCAGGCTATGACAGAGGTGGACAGTCTCAAGGAGAGTCGCCTGCGTCTTATGGCGGAATATGAGAATTTCAAGCGCCGTACACAGAAGGAGAAGGACCACCTCTATGGTGAGTCGCTTATGGATGTGACGCGTGACTGGCTGCCGGTACTTGATAATCTGGAACGCGCTGCCAGGGCGGTAGATAACCTTAACTCTGATAGTGATGAGAAGACGATACAGAACGTAGCGGATGGCGTCGAGCTGATCCGCAAACAGGCAGTGGAAGTTATGGAGAAGCTCGGTGTCAAGGAGATTGACGCTTTGGGCAAGCCCTTTGACCCTGCCTTTCACGAAGCTGTCATGCGCGTCGAGAGTGACGAGCTGGACAAAGATACAGTAGTAGAAGTATTTGCCAAAGGGTACATCTATGGCGATCGCGTGATCAGACACAGCGTCGTCAAAGTAGCAAATTGATTTTTCAGGAGGAAATAATAGATGGCAAAAGTAATTGGTATTGACTTAGGTACAACGAATTCATGTGTTGCGGTTATGGAGGGCGGAGAGCCTGTTGTAATCCCCAACCCCGAGGGCGCCAGAACGACCCCTTCCGTCGTCGCTTTTAGCAAGAACGGCGAAAGACTGATCGGGCAGGTCGCGAAGCGTCAATCTGTCACGAATCCCGACCGCACCGTTTCATCAATCAAACGCGAAATGGGCAGCAACCACAAGGTAAAAATCGACGATAAGAATTATACTCCACAGGAGATTTCCGGCATGATACTGCAGAAGCTCAAGGCAGACGCCGAGGCTTATCTGGGTGAGAGCGTTTCCCAGGCAGTTATCACAGTGCCTGCGTATTTCAGTGATGCCCAGCGTCAAGCCACGAAGGACGCCGGCCGTATTGCGGGTCTGGATGTTCTGCGTATCATCAATGAGCCTACCGCAGCTGCCCTGGCCTATGGACTGGACAAAGAAACCGATCAGAAAATTCTGGTCTATGACTTAGGCGGCGGTACTTTTGACGTTTCCATTTTGGAAATCGGTGATGGTGTTTTCGAAGTTCTGGCTACAGCGGGCAACAACCGTCTGGGTGGTGACGACTTTGACCAGAAAGTCGTTGACTGGATGGTCGCTGAATTCAAGAAGTCCGAAGGGATTGACTTGACTCAGGACAAGATGGCTTACCAGCGCTTGCGTGATGCCTCCGAAAAAGCGAAGATCGAGCTTTCGGGTGTTGCCAGCACGAACATCAACCTGCCTTATATCACGGCGGATGCCAACGGCACGAAGCATCTCGAGATGACGCTCACCAGAGCAAAATTCGATGAACTTACGGCAGACCTTGTTGCAAAGACGCAGAGCCCTGTTCAGCAGGCACTCAAAGACGCTGGCCTCAAGCCTTCGGAAGTCGAGAAGATTCTTCTCGTAGGCGGTTCAACTCGTATTCCCGCTGTCCAAGATTCCGTTAAGCGTGTTTTCAATAAAGAACCATTCAAGGGAATCAATCCTGACGAGTGCGTAGCCATCGGCGCAGCCATTCAGGCCGGTGTTTTGACCGGTGAGGTCAAGGATCTTCTGCTCCTCGATGTAACTCCTCTTTCACTGGGTATTGAGACGATGGGCGGTGTCTTCACACGCATCATCGATCGCAACACAACCATCCCGACCAAGAAGAGCATGGTCTTCTCTACGGCAGCTGATGGCCAAACCCAGGTCGACGTCCACGTTTTGCAGGGTGAGCGTGAGTTCGCCAGAGATAATAAGCAGCTTGGCAACTTCATCCTCGACGGAATTGCTCCGGCTCCCCGCGGCATTCCGCAGATTGAAGTCACATTTGATATCGATGCCAATGGTATCGTCCATGTCTCTGCCAAGGATCTCGGAACAGGCAAGGGGACTGACATCACAATCACTTCTTCTACGAATCTTTCGGATGCAGAAATCGAGAAAGCTGTCAAAGAAGCGGAACAGTTTGCTGAGCAGGACAAGAAGCGCAAAGAAGAGGTCGAAACGAAGAACAACGCCGATTCTTCTGTGTATTCTGCTGAAAAGCTCCTGAATGAGAACGGTGATAAGCTCAGTGACAGCGACAAACAGCCGGTGCGTGAAGCAATTGACAAGCTCAAAGCCACGATCGCTTCTGACAATTATGATGCAATGAAGCAGGATACAGAAGCACTGCAGACTGCAGTATATGCGCTAAGCACGAAACTTTATCAGCAGGCTGCACCTCAAGAGAACCAGGGAGAGGATCCGGCAGCGGATGACAACACTCAAGGTGGAAGCTATAATGCTGATTACACCGAAAACAACTAGTTAAGAGACGTTTGGCGGTGCTTCTGTAAGTGCCGCCACGCGCGCTGATCCGGCAACTCGGCC
>JAAYZH010000318.1 GCA_012514965.1 Clostridiaceae bacterium
CGCGAATCACAAATTCAGCGGCCTTGGATCCATTTACACTATTATCCATAAATTATCCTCTCTTCTGAAGGGCTTGTCAGCCTTCCATGAACCAGCGATTCTCCTCGAGATATAGCTCCAAGGTCTGCTCGCGAATGCGACACAGATAACGTATGCCGCAGCCGCCCAGTTTGCGACTGGCCCCGGGTCTCACGTCCAAAATCCGGTCAATCGTATAATTCTCATCGCCTATTTTAACCACAAGCGGCTTAATCTGGCCAGTTGAACTGTAATACGCCCAGACAGGGACATATACTTTACCCGCGTGATCGTGATCTTGTGTAATTAGTTCGAGCATATCTTCTCTCCTCCCTTAAGAAATGAAATTGGGGCTATCACGTGCGATCGTTTTGCATCCATCTTGCCAAGCTCATCTCGCAAAAGATAAGCTCGGCGTACCGAAACATAGCCAAAACGGGATCGCAGATGATCAATGGCTCTATCGATGCGGGCATATTGCTCGCGACGCTGGCGGTCGGGCAAAAAATTCAGCTGCTCTGGATCTGCCGGGGATAGTTTCTCGGCACGAAGACCCATACTGCGAATCGGATGCTTCTGCAAATAATTCTTGTGGTAGATCTCTAAGGCTGCCCCGACAATCTCCAGGGTCAAATCGGTAGGCTGGCTGAGCTTCATCTGCCAGCCCAAGCTAAACAGGTCGGTATCCCTGATGCTGATTGATACACAGGCAGTCTGCAGTCCTTGTTCGCGCAGACGAGCCGCCACAGACTCTCCCAGCGCATAGAAAATCAGCTTAACATCCTCGTCCCCTACCAAGTCCCGCGGCGTTGTCACACTATTGCCCACTGACTTAACAATGCTTGCTTCATCCTGCTCCGCTACCGCGGAGCTGTCCTCACCGCGGGCAAAATGCCACAGCATCAAGCCGACTTTGCCCAAACGCTCTTGCAGCCAATCCGGTGAACTTACGGCCAGATCACCGATCGTGTAAATCCCCGCATGCTGAAACTTCCGCTTCGTAGCCGGACCCACGTAGAGCAACTCCCCCACCGGAAGCGGCCAGACTCTCTGCCGGTAATTATCCGGGGTAATGACCGTGGTACCGTCCGGCTTATTCATATCGCTGCCTAGTTTCGCAAAAATCTTATTCCAGGAGACACCGATCGAAACCGTCACGCCAAGCTCTTCAATAATGCGTACATGTAACTCCTCTGCCAAACGGCTGGCCTCAAAAAAATCCATGTCTCTCCCGCTCAAATCAAGCCAGCATTCATCCAGACCAAATGACTCAACCTTCGGAGTGTAGGAACGATAAATCTGTCTGGCCAAGTTCGAATAACGCATGTAGAGCGGATAATCCGCGGAAATAATCTCCAAACCAGGGCACTTCTGCCTGGCCTGCCACAAGGCCTCCCCGGTCTTGACGCCAAAACGCTTGGCGTATTCGTTCTTCGCTAAAACAATCCCGTGGCGCTTCTCAGCATCGCCGCCGACAGCCAAAGGCAAGCCGCGCAGCTCAGGGTGATACATACACTCTACGGCAGCATAAAAGCTGTTCATATCAACATGTAAAATGATTCTGGCCACCTGACTCGCCTCCTCAAAAACGAACATTTGTTCTTATTTCATGGTAAGAGCCGGTCCAACATTCGTCAAGAGTTGAATCTGTAAATTTTTCGGGAGGGAATTTTATGGGACACAAAGGGACACAAAGGGCTAAAAGGGCTAAAAGGGCTAAAAAGACGGCACCTCCTGAGATGTGCCGCCTGATACTGTTTACGAGAAATTTGCCGCCCGACCACGTTCCTTGAGTGTGCGGGCAATATCACGGTCGGCATCCTGTTTCGCCCGGGTCTCGCGCTTGTCATAAAGCTTCTTGCCCTTGCAGACGCCCAGCTCGAGCTTAACCCGGCTGTCTTTGAAATAAATCTTAAGCGGAACAAGCGTGAGTCCATCTTGCTGTACACGGCCGGCGAGCCTGTAAATTTCGCGCTTGTGCATCAGGAGTTTACGGGCACGCAGAGGATCCTTGTTAAACCGATTCCCTTGCTCGTAGGGGGCAATGTGCCAGCCTTGGACGAAAAGCTCCATGTCTTTGACACTGACATAGCTGTCGCTTAACGTAGACTTGCCCTGGCGCAGGGACTTGACCTCCGTGCCGGTAAGTTCGACGCCTGCTTCATACGTCTCCAGCACAAAATAATCGTGCCGGGCCTTGCGATTCTCGCTGATGATCTTAATTCCTTGTTGTTTAGCCACGTAATGTGTCCTCCGCTAGAACCGTAATTATACTGGATTCCCGGCCGGAGTGCGAATCCCGCTGAAATCTTCCAGGCGCAAAGAGGCTTTGGCATCGAGAGTGAGATCTGCCTCAGGGAAGCCTGCCATGGCCATGAATCCGCCCAGAGAGGCGATCATAAGGGCGTTGTCCGTACAGAGCACCGGCGGCGGTACGAAGAAGCGCAGAGCATTGGCACTGGCCGCGCGGGCAAACTCAGCGCGCAAAGCCGAATTCGCTGCTACACCACCGGCGACAGCGATCTTGTCGACACCGCAGCGGCGGGCCGCCTCTACAGTGTGCTCGACCAGAACTTCAACAATCGCATGCTGGTAAGAGGCGCAAAAGTCGGGGCGCGAAAAGAGATCCCAGGTATCGACTCCCTTGTTCTTCGCAGTCTGGCTCAGTTTTTGGACAAAATTGAGAGCCGCTGTTTTGAGGCCGCTAAAAGAAAAATCCAGCTCATTGCCGCTGAGCTTGCTCTTGGGGAAAACAATCGCTTCCGGATTGCCGCCGCGCGCTTCCTTGTCTACTTTGGGGCCGCCGGGATAACCCAGGCCGATCGCGCGGGCAATCTTGTCAAAGGCCTCCCCGGCCGCATCGTCGCGGGTCCGGCCGAGTACCTTGTAGTGCGTGGGATCTTCGACCAGGAGAATGTGGCTGTGCCCGCCCGAAGCCACCAGGCAGACAAAAGGCGGCTCCAGCTCTGGATAGGTCAGTAAATTTGCAGTCACATGGCCGGCGATGTGGTGAACGGCGTACAAGGGCTTGCCCGTAGAAAAGCTCAAGGCTTTCGCCGCGGCTACCCCGACCAAAAGCGCGCCGACCAGGCCGGGTCCGTAGGTCACGGCAATTGCGTCAATCTCCGCAAGGGTGAGACCGGCCTCGGTCAGTGCCTCCGAAATCACCGGTACAATGGCTTTAATATGTTCGCGCGAAGCAATCTCAGGAACCACGCCGCCAAAATGGCTGTGCAAATCCGCCTGCGAAGCAATAACCGAAGAGAGAATCTCCCGACCGTCCTTGACCACGGCAGCCGCCGTCTCGTCACATGAACTTTCAATACCTAAAACAATCATAATACCCGCTATAATAGCGCAATTCCTGACAAGATGACAGGCGATGCTACGATAAAAATTTTACAATACTTCTTCCCGGCGCAGTCCGCTGCTGCCAAAACCGCCGCCGCGATTCTGCGTACCGCCTTCAGAGAACTCCGTCACCGCCACTGGTTCGCCCTGGCTGACCGGTGCCAGCACCATCTGAGCGATACGGTCTCCTACCCGAATCTGATAAGCCCCGCCCCGGTTTTGCTTCTCGCCTACATCAAGCTGAAGAACTTCCCCGCCGGTTTTCAAAGGCGAAGAATTATAGAGCAGAATTTTGAGCTCGTCTTTGTAACCGCTGTCGATGGTGCCGGGACTATTGGGCAGGCGCAGGCGAGTGTGGAGCGACAAGCCGCTGCGAGGGCGAATTTGCACCTCATAGCCCGGCGGGATTTGCATCACCAGCCCTGTGGGCACAGCCACTGTTTCTTCTGGTTGCAGCAGTACGGCTTCGGCCGCGCAAAGATCCATACCGGCATCTCCGGGTCTGGCATAGAAAGGCAGCACTGCCCCTTCTCTTATCTTCTTGATTTCTAGTCGCACTTTTTGTTCCATGATTCATCCTCTATACATTCGTTTTCAATACGCAAGCCGGTCACCGGCGTAATTCGCGCAGGATATCTGCCATACGGCCCTCGCTTTCATCCGTGAAGACCACAAGTGGAGTAATATTGGCATTTTTGGCCAAAACACGGCTGATCACAGGGGTCAAAGGCAACGCCTCGGACTGCCACACCTCAAAAGCACAGGCCAGTTCGCGGCGAGGACGCAAAGGGAAAACCCGGTCACGGCCATCAGCAAAACTAAACTGAGCCTCCCTGCACAAGGTGCACCCTTCCGCTCCCCGACTAAAGCCCACAGGACAAAAGCGGGTAAACATGGATTGTGTCCTGCCATAGGCCCACAGCAAGGCATGCATGTCTGTTTCGACGCCAATCCACTCCGCCAGATCAGCGCTCTCAGGTGCCTCGAGTTCGGGTGACGGCAGACCATGTGTAAAGCCTTCAGCAGCAAGCGCGCGGGCACTCTCCCTGTTCCACAAGTGGTTGCCTTGCCAGCTGATCAGCGCCAGAGACTTTAGGCCTAAGCGATCGGCAAGGCCGGGCAAGCCTGAAGGGCCGGCAGCCAAAGCCTGCAAGCCGGCCGTATGCAGACGTTGCAAGCCCTGTTCGATAAAATCAGCGACTTCAGGAATACGTTCGGGCGGCAGCAAAGCTCCGATACCCGATTTCGCATGCAGTTTTTGCGAAAGTTCAGTGAATCCAGCTGCGTCAAGCCCGGCTAGTTCACCGGCCGGCAACAGCAACAGCAGCGGTTCCGCAGCCAGCACAGCCGGAATGCTCTCACCCAGACGCCAAAAAGGCAAGGTCACGATGAGCGGCCAGTCCTGATAGGCAAACTGCTTAGTGCGCGTTTCGGCAGCCGCCACAGTCTCCTGTAGCTTCGCAGGGCGGATCTTCCCGAGTTCTGCCAAGGCCGAGCGTCGCAGACGATTCAGATCGCTGATACGCCAGGCCGGGCATTTCTCAATCGTAATATCACCGGTTGTATAAGGACTGTCGCCTAGCTTGCTGAGCTGTTCACGGCAGCGTTCTGCAGAGATCTCCTTCTCTGTTACGCCGGGCGCCGGATCGAGCACACGTTCATCGACTTCAATCTCTTTTGACGCTTCATTCAGACGCAGGACGATACGACCGGCTGAATCTTGTGTAAGGGTGATGGACAGAGGTGTTTTGCGACGCTCTCTGCCCTTCGCTGCTTGCTCCGGTACGGAAACCTGGCTCATCTGCCAAACGTCGAGCGGAAGGCTCAGCTTACGCAAAATTTGCGGATGGAAGCCTTGCAGACGAATCGTGCGAGACATGTCCCCCGCTGCAACCACGCCGCAGGGAGCCGACGCTGCGTCGCTGCCGTCCGGCAAGCGCAACGTGATCTGGCTGCCCGGCTGCGGTAAATAGTCAGGCGGCAGCGCGGGTGAGCGGAAAAACTCCAGACTGCCCTTGTCCGCTTTGACCTCGGATACAACACCCAAAAAGACGCCTTGGTGTCCGGTATGCGGGCCGCTGAGAAAATTCTTGTCCCGTCGGTCGCTCCAGAATTGTTGATTAAACGCGCCCCCGCGGTTAAAAGCGACAAGCAGACTGCGCTCCCGGTCTTCTGTCAATACTGAAGCAGGCTGCAACTGCTTTGCCAATTCAGCCAAGGCGCTGCGATACACGGCCGTCACCTGGCCCACATAATCGGGCCGGCGCAATCTGCCCTCAATTTTGAGTGAGTCAACGCCGGTTTCCATAACCTTATTCAAAATGGTGAAAGCACCCAGATCTTTCGGTGACAGCCATGGACCTTCGCCGCGAAAGGCTTCGCCATTACGCAAGATCCGGTAAGACATGCGGCAGCTTTGCGCGCAGTCCCCGCGATTGGCGCTGCGACCGCCCATAAAGTGACTCATATGGCATTGGCCGGACACACTCACGCAAAGAGCGCCGTGAATGAAAACCTCTGTCTCAATCTTCCGTTCATGAGCAAAAGCTGTCAGCTCACGAATTTCTTCGATCGCAAGTTCACGAGGCAAAACCACGCGGCGGCACCCCAAGGCCGCGTACGCGACGATCGCTTCCTCTGTACCGGCTGTGCATTGCGTGCTGGCATGGACAGCAAGCTCCGGTATGCGCCGGGCCAGGCACCTCATTAGGCCTCTGTCCTGCACGATGCAGGCGTCTACGCCGATCTCATGGGCAAAGGAGGCCAAAGCAACGGCTTCTTCAAGCTCTTCATCATGGAGCAAAATATTCAGTGTAAGGTATACTTTTGCCCCGCGTTTGTGGGCCAGGTCCACAAGCTCTCGCAGCTCTTCTTGGGTGAATTGAGCTTTATCCCCACGGGCGTTCAGACGTCCGGAGCCGAGGTAGATGGCATCCGCGCCGGAGTCCAGAGCTGCCAGGAAACTTTCGCGGCTTCCGGCCGGAGCCAGTAATTCAGGAGTAGTATGCATGGTTTTCTCACTTTCATTAAGGAGAACACTGCAGGCCTCCTTCGTGTGCGCTTATTATAGTAGATTTCCGGCTTACCTGGTTGTATCACCACAATGCTTCTGCTCGTTCCGGTCAATCCGGTACCGGAGCCAAGACTCTTCTCTATTCCGCAAAAGAGCACTAAAATAGGCCTTAGGAGTGTGGTATATGAGTATTGATTTTGACCAAGTCATCGCGAGGCGTCGGACGGCCTGTTTTAAATGGGACAGCTTGCCTGAATCGCCTGCCGGTGAGCTATCATTTCTGCCGTTGAATGTCGCGGACATGGACCTGCCCGTGCCGGATGTCGTTGTACAGGCCATGCATGATGTAGCCGATCGCAGGATTTACGGCTATACCAGCGCCGCCTTGGAGCCGCGCTATGCGGGAGCCTTGCAGTGGTGGCTGCAGAGGCGATTCAGTCTCGAGGTGCCGGCAAGCTCGATTCTCTATGCCAATGGCGCCGTAGAAGTGATTAAAGCAGCATTGACGGCCTTCAGCGATCCGGGTGACGGTGTCATTATCCAGCGTCCGGTCTATGGCCACTTCACGCAGGCAATCGAGGATGAGTGCGGCCGTAAAGCAGTCAGCGCACGTCTCCTGCAAGCGGCAGATGGCAGCTATCGAATGGATTATGAAGCTTTAGAAATCGCCTGCCGAGACCCCCGCAACAAGGTCATGGTCCTCTGTTCTCCGCACAATCCAGTGGGACGTGTATGGACAGCCGAAGAGTTGCAGAAGGTTCTGGAAATTTGCGGCAAGTATCGAGTCATCCTGATTTCCGATGAAGTGCATGCTGACCTTTTGCGCCGGGGTGAGAAGCATATTCCTCTCTTGGCTTTGGCCAAAGATGTCAGCAACATAATTCAAATCAACGCCATCAGCAAAACCTTCAACTGCGCCGGACTGCAGTGTTCAAACGCAATCATCCCGGACGGTGAGTTGCGCGCGCGATTCAAGGCTGCCCTGGGGCATGTCAGCCCGACACCATTCGCCCTGGCTGCGCAAATCGCAGCCTTCTCACCCGAGGGTGAAGCATGGCTGGAAGAATTGACGGATTATGTGGACGCGAATATTGACTGGGTTATCGCTTACTTCGCAAAGCAGCTTCCGCAGGTAAGAATTCGTCGTCCTGAAGGCACTTATCTGCTCTGGCTGGACTTCCGCGCCTTGGGACTCTCGGACGATGAGATACACCGCCGCATCTACGATGATGCCAAAGTAATCCTGCAAGACGGTTTGCTGCACGATCCTGAAGGAGGAGCCTGTTTCCAGCGACTGGTGGCGGCCTCGCCTCGTTCAATGATCAAGGAAGCCTGCCAGCGCCTCGTGACGGCGCTCCAGGCTCCCTAAGAGTATCGAAAGAAACCCGCCTAGCTTAGCCGCTCTTTTTGGGCGGCTATTTCTGCCTCGATTTCGGCAGGCAAATTGGGGAAGCTGTGCAAAAAGGTCTCGACTTCCGCGGTTTCTTTTTGCCAGGCTGTTTTATCGATGGCGAGAAGCTCGTTGACCAGCTCAGCCTGGGTAAGCTTGATGCCTTCCAAGTTAAAGTCTTCGGCCCTGGGGATCATCCCTACCGCTGTACTCGTCGCAGCCAATTCGTCATAGCAGCGGCCGAGAATCCATTCTAAAACCCGGAAATTCTCACCGTAACCTGGCCAAAGAAAATCACCCTTTTCGTCTTTGCGAAACCAATTGACCCTGAAAATGTTGGGCGGGGCAGTGAGCCTGTTTTCCATGGAAAGCCAATTACGCAGATAGTCGCCCATACTTGCGCCGAGAAAAGGCAAGATCCCCATGGGGTTCCGTTCGAGCGTTTTATCCCGTTCAGCAGAAAGCGAAGCCCCCAAAAATACACCGTGCTGCCAATTAAATGCTTCAATAAGCAAGGGCTGGGTCAGGCTGCTCTTGCCGCCAAAAATTATGGCTGAGATCGGAACTCCGGCCGGGTCTTCCCAGTGAGGCGACATAGAAGTGAGCTGGCTGGCAGGAGAAGTGAAACGGCTGTTTGGATGAGCAGCCTTGTAGGGAGACTGCATATCCCAGTGAACGCCTTGCCAGTTCAGTAAGTTATCCGGAGCCTTGGTGCCTTTGCCTTCCCACCAAGGCAAGCCGTCCTCTGAAACCGCGATATTTGTAAAAATCGTGTTCTTGCGAATCATTTCAGCGGCGCGCGGACTGGACTTCTCATTGACACCCGGCAAAACAGAGAAGAAACCTGCTTCGGGATTAATTGCCCAGAGACGCCCGTCGGGGCCCGGTCGCAGCCAGGCAATATCATCACCTACGGTGTAGCACTTGTACCCTTTGGCATAGGCCGGAGGAATCATAAAGGCCAGATTCGACTTCCCGCTTGAGCTCGGGAATGCTCCTGCAATGTAACGCACTTCCCCTTCCGGGTTCTCTATGGCCAAAATCATCATGTGCTCAGCCAGCCAGCCTTCTTTCGCAGCCACAGCGGAAGACATGACCATGGCCAGGCTGGACTTGCCCTGGAATGCGTAGCCGCCGAATTCAGTGTTCACAGCGTAAAGGGTCCGGTACTCGGGGAAATGAGCAATGTAGCGTTTACTGATATCCAGATCACCGGTAACGTGTACACCGCGAAAAAAGTCGTCCTTATCACCGATCTGACTCCAGGCTGCATCACCGATGCGTGTCAAAATACGCATATTCAGCACTACGTAAATTGAATCGGTGATCTCGATAGCTGTTTGCGAGAAGGGTGATCCCACCGGGCCAAGAACATAGGGAATGACATACAAAATCTTGCCGCTCATGGAATTCTCCATGATGGAGGCTAACTTGCCAAGCATTTCTTCCGGCGCCATCCACAGGCTTGTATCAGCGCGATCCTCGACATGGTCTGTACAGACATACGTACATTCCCTGTGCGTTTCGCTGTCATCGGCCTGCGTACTGAAGGCGTAGCAATCAGGCCATGAAGCATCCAGAGCCTTGAGCTTGCCTTCCGCAACCGCTTGCTGTGCGAGCCGCTCGTACTCATCTTCTGAACCGTTGCACCAGTAGATCGCGTCAGGCCTGCAGAGCTGAGCAATTTCTTCTACCCACTTACGCACATATTCATTATTGATCGTCATCTGGATGTTCCCTCTCCATTCGAGTCTCTTATCAAGTTAGCGGACTGCGTCCCGACTTACAAGTAAAGATTACTTGTCAAATCAGCAAAATCTTCCGGTGATAATTGTTCAGCTCGCAGAGTAGCAGGCAAATTGCGTTCCAGAAGCCAGGCCCGTACCTGCTCTTTGAGGCCGGAAGCGGCAAAACAGTTGACCATTGATTTTCGGCGCTGGTAAAATGCCATTTCGATAACGCGGCTCAACCGATCTGGATGTGACTCCAGCATGGCCAAAGCAGAGCTGCCTTGGCTGCCTTCCAGATAGATCAGCTGTGAATCCACATGCGGCTCCGGGTAGAAGCAGGCTGCCGGCAAGGTCTTCAGGATTTTCACTTCCCCGTAACAGGCAATGAGTTTGGCCAGACAGCCCTGGTTTTTGCTCTCGCTTTTGCCATCACCCGCTGCTCCCTTGAGGCGCGGCACAGCATCTTTTTGGACCAAGAAAATCATGCGACGAGCTTGGGGCAGCTGACAGAGACACTGCTTGATGAGCTCTGACGTCAGGTAGTAGGGTAAGTTTGCGACAATCTGCAAGTTCCTTTTTTCATCCGCGGAGAAAAGTTCGTCGAATCGCAGCTTACGCGCATCTTCGAAGATAAATTCCAGATTCGGGTGTTTGTCCGCGAGATCGTTCAGGATAGGCTGAAGGTGCTGATCGATCTCTACCGATACAACCCGCTCTGCTCGCTCGGCCAGGACTTCGGTCAAGGTCCCTGCCCCGCTTCCGATCTCAAGAACCCTGTCCAGAGGCAGCAGCGCGGCACCTTCGACTAAACTCTGCAGAAGATCTTTGTCCCACAGAAAGTTCTGGCCGAGGGCATGAGCCGGACGCAGCCCGTAACTATGCAATCGCGCCAGAAACTCCTGTCGGCTCAGCTTTGGCCTACTCTCCATCCCAGACGATCTCCTCGGTCTCCCCCGCGAGAGCAATTGGCCTTACCAGAGCCCGAGCGCCCTTCTCCGGCAGAATCCAGAGATCCCTGCGCTCGATACTTGTCTCATCCGCTTCCGTGTCCCCCGCGAATTGCCGCAGGGCCAGCAGGAGCAGGTCAGGTCGCAAATTCTCGCGGCTGCCGGCCAGACGGCGCAGCAAGAGGCGGTCTTCACTCTCAGCGCGCACCTCCAGAATCAAGGGGCGAATGTTCAGAGGACGTTCTTTGCCCTTACTGAACTTCATCACAGTCAGGTCCTCTCGCTCAAGCAGAGGCAGGAAGCGGCTGCTGATACCGCTGCGTTGCAGCACGTAATCACTGATGCGAACCTGACTCATGACATGGGTCGCTAGCTCGACAGGGATCTCCGTAACACCCAGTACCTCTATCCCCTTAGGCAGGCTGGAGTTCAGGGCCTGAGCGGCTTGTTCAGCATCAACTTCCCTACCCAAACTGACGTCGACATATTCGGCGCGCGACGAAACACCCACACCGCTTGGCAGGGCAAAAACCAGTTGCGGACGGGGGTTGTAGCCTTGAGAAAAAGCCACAGGTAATCCGGCTCGCAGGATCGCTCGTTCCAGAGCGCGCATGCGGTCAAGATGGGCCACCCAGACGAGCGGGCCGCCCCAGACCAAACGAAAACGCAGCACTTGAACTCGATTGTTGCTAGGATCGACCGGCGGCGTCATAGGCTGGCTCCTTCCTGTTTCTTGCTCGCTCGCACGGCTTGCGCCCCTTGGACACAGATAGGAGCGGCGAGGTGCTGCACTCCGCAAAAACTGCAGAAATCACCGCAGGGCATGGTCAGTTCTGCTCGAATCGCCTTCTCATATTCACGCCACAAGAATTCTTTCTTCACGCCGATGTCGATCACATCCCAAGGCAAGATTTCGTCCCGATCACGTTCACGGTACACGTAGAAATCCAGGTCGAGGCCAAAGCGTTCCATCAGCTCGCGCCATATCTCTAAATCAAAAAACTCTTCCCAGGAATTCAGATATATCCCTGCATCCAAGCCTGCTTCCAGCACATCAGCCAGGCGTCGATCGCCTCGAGTCAGCACTGCCTCCCATAGTGAAGTCTCCTGATCATGCCAGTTATACTTGACAGCCCGGCTCTTGAGCCGATCGCGCAAGATCGAGACCTTGTGATTGAGGCTGCTCTGCGTGGCTTGCGGAACCCACTGGAAGGGGGTAAACGGCTTGGGAATAAAGAGAGCCGTACTGACCGTAATCTCGGGTTTGCGGAGTCTGTGGCCTTCATCCTTCAGGCGGCGATGAATTCCGAGCATTTTGTAGACCAGATCCGGGATGCCCGCGACGTCTTCGTCGGTTTCAGTCGGCAAGCCCAGCATGAAGTAGAGTTTCGCCCCTGCGTAACCGCCCAGGAATGCTTTCTCCATGCCCTCCAGAATCTCGGTTT
Source organism: Clostridiaceae bacterium (assembly GCA_012514965.1). Taxonomy (GTDB): domain Bacteria; phylum Bacillota; class Clostridia; order Saccharofermentanales; family Fastidiosipilaceae; genus JAAYZH01. The sequence continues at coordinate 11,895 of JAAYZH010000318.1, forward strand.
CGTCAATCCCCTTATTGATTACATCACGCAGACGTTGTGAACCGGCTTCCGGCGCAAAAGTGAGACCGCTCTTGCGTGTGCGCGAAATACGTTCCATGAGCTCCAGCGAGAATTGATCAATACGCAAGGACGGCACCGATAGATTAATCTTGTCTTCACCGATTACGCTAAACAGCGTGTCCATCAATTCCGGCAATCGGCTGTAGTCCGAAGTCGAAAGCGAGAGCAGGCCGGCTTCGTCATAGCCGCTGTTGGCCAAAAGCTGTTTGAGCTGAATCGCCAGCTGCTCCGGAGAACGTTCGCGAACCGGGCGGTAGATCTGTCCGGCCTGGCAGAAGCGGCAGCCGCGAGGGCAGCCGCGGAAAAGCTCCAGCGAAATGCGGTCATGCACAATGCCGATGTTCGGTACCAGAGGTTTCTCCGGGAAAGGCGCGGCGTCCAGGTCAGCAACAATACGCTTTTTCACCTGTGACGGCACGCCTTCAGCCAAGGGCGTAATTGCGGCGATTCTGCCGTCCTCAAGATAACTCACGTCATAAAGTGAAGGTACGTAACAGCCCTCAATCTGCGCGGCTTGGAGGAGGAATTCTGCGCGGCTGAGATTGCCTTTGACCCTGTGCTCACGCAGCAAATGGAGCAGTTCAGGCAAGATCTCTTCGGATTCCCCGATCTGCACAACATCAAAGAACGGAGCCATTGGCTCAATATTGTAGGTTACCGGGCCGCCGGCAATCACAATGGGATCACTTTCGCCTCTCTGCGCCGTACGTAACGGAATACGGCCGAGCTTCAGGAGGGCCAAAACAGCGCTGTAAGACAGCTCATACGAAAGCGTAAAGCCGACACAGTCGAACTCATCGAGCGGCCGCTTGCTCTCGAGGCTGAACAGCGGCAAATCATGCTTCTGCATTGCCTCGACCATGTCCGTCCAGGGCGCGAACACCCTTTCGCCGGCCAGTTCTTCTTCCCGGTTCACCACATCGTACAGAATACGCATGGCCAGATTGGACATGCCTATTTCGTACGTATCCGGAAAACACAAGGCGAAACGCAGCAGACGGTGGCCGTCCGCTGCGTTCTCGTCAGGTTTCACAATTTCGTTCAGCTCGCCGCCTACATAGCGGCCGGGCAAAGCAACGCTGCGCAACAGCGCCGCAGTCAATTCAACTTGTGACATAAAACTCCTTATGGCTTAGGAAAGACGAGACTCCAGCGCCTCCTTCTCTTTCTCGTAGCCCGGCTTGCCCAAGAGAGCAAACATATTCTTCTTATACGCTTCGACACCCGGCTGATCAAAGGGATTGATCGCATTCATGTATCCGCTGACCGCGCAGGCACGCTCAAAGAAGTATACCAGTTCTCCGAAAGTATAGGCAGTCATTTCGTCGACCGTGATGGCCAGATTCGGCACACCGCCATCGATATGAGCCAAGACCGTCCCCTGCATCGCCTTGTAGTTCACTTCGTGCATATCCTTGCCTGCCAGGAAATTAAGGCCGTCGAGGTTCGCTTCATCAGAAGGAATCACGAAATTGCGGCGAGCCTTCTCAAACCAGATTACAGTTTCGAAAAGATTGCGGCGCCCGTCCTGAATGTACTGGCCCATAGAGTGAAGGTCTGTCGTGTTATCGACGCCGGCCGGGAAGATTCCCTTCTGATCCTTACCCTCGCTCTCACCATAGAGCTGCTTCCACCATTCGGTAAGATAGTGGCCGGAAGGTTCGTAGTTCACAAGGACTTCCGTAGAGTAGCCTTTGCGATAGAGAGCCGTGCGGACTGCCGCATAACGATACGCTGCGTTGTCAGCCATCGAGGGTTTGCGGAAAGCTTCGCGCGCGGCCTTGGCACCACTCATCATCTCGCGGATGTCGATACCGGCTACCGCGATCGGCAGGAGGCCGACTGCGGTCAGGACAGAATAACGTCCGCCCACATCATCCGGGACAACAAAAGTTTCGTAGCCTTCCTGATCAGAAAGAGTCTTCAAGGCCCCGCGGGCTTTGTCAGTGGTCACGAAAATACGTTTCTTGGCTTCTTCTTTGCCATAACGGTCTTCCACGTATGCCTTCAAAACACGGAAGGCGATGGCAGGCTCGGTTGTGGTGCCGGACTTGGAAATCACGTTGACACAGACATTCTTGCCCTCAATCAGCTCCATGAGCTCAGCGAGGTAAGCCGGAGAAATCTGGTGACCAGCGAAAACGACCAGGGGAGCATTCCGCTTAGTCTTCGTCATGGCCGCCGAAAAATGATTGCTGAGCGCATCGATCGCTGCTTTAGCGCCCAGATAAGAACCGCCGATGCCGACGCACACAAAAACGTCGCAGGTCTTGCGAATCTGAGCCGCTGCCTTGCGAATTCTGGCAAATTCGGACTTATCATACTTGACCGGCAAATCCACCCAGCCCAAATAGTCGTTACCGGGACCGTTCCTCTTCTCAAGCATGGTATGCGCGAGTTGAACCTGCTCGGCGAGCATCGTTACCTCGGCTTCGTTAATAAACGGTGAGGCGTTCTGACAAGAAAACTGTATCATTTCCATCTCTCCTTTTGCATTTTTTGGCAGTTAGATTACATATATTCTACCTTATCAACTATACTTTTGCACGATTCGTTCCCAACTCAAGGAGCCGGATTTGCGCACTGTGTCAAAGTCCTGCACCAGGAGCGCCTTTGCTTTGGCCAAAACCTCGCCCTGAAGTGTCTGCTCAAGAAAGTCAGCCATGATGAGGTAATATTCTTCTTTGGCCAAAGAACGAAGGCTTTCTCCGCGCCGCAGCCGGTAGAGCTCCGAGAGCCGAGCCATGAGGCGGTATGGTGTTTCTCCCAGCCAGTCAGGGAGCTGCGGCAGGAGCGCGGGCAAAATTCGGGTATTGTAATAATGGTCCGTCATCTCCGCCACATCATCGGCCTCCAGTAACTCTTCACCTGTCATCGCGTCACTGACCAGAACTTCATAGGGGGGTCTGGAATTGAATCGGTAAGCGCGCGTGATCGCGTCACTCTTCATCGCCGTCCCGCGCAAGAGCTTCAAATGACCAAGTTGCAGCATATCGGCCCACAGTCCCCAGCAAAAGTTATAGGATTCAGCAAACATCGCGGCTGTCTCGCCCGGCAAACCGGCTATGAGGTCGACGTGAATATGCTGCTTGCCGGCCGCAAGCAACTGTCTGAGATAGGTAAAAGCCTGCTCTGACAAAGGTTTTCGCTTGACGTTGTCCAGTGTTTCGCGGTGAATGCTCTGGATACCGATTTCGAATTGGAACAAACCTCCGGGCGCTCGTTCCAGCAAGGCAACAGATGCCTCATCGAGCAGGGAAGCTTCGAGTTCAAAGTGGAAACAGGGCATAGCCCCGGCATCCAGGTCTTGACAACGCTCAATCAGCCAGCCCCAGATCGCCTGGGCGCGACTGCTGGGGAAGTTAAAGCTGCGATCCAGAAATTTCACAAGCGTGTAGCCGTTTGTAATAAACCAATCCAGTTCCGCGAATACCAGTTCCAGTGAACGGAAAGACGGCAGGGATTCGCGGCTCGAGACGCAGTAGGTGCAACTGTAAGGACAGCCCCGTGAGCTCTCGTAGTAAATAAAGCGATTCTTGAAGCGGTTTTGTCTAGCTGGATAGAAAAAAGGCAGGCGATCAAGATTCGCCCGGCCGGCAGCTTTACCGGTGCAGGGCAGCTGGCTGGTCTGCCGTGCCTTTGCCTCCGCTAAATACTCTGCCGCTGAAACACCCTTTGCGACTGTGGTCAAGAACGCGGCCAATTCACTTTCCCCGTCCCCTGACACGAGATAATTCCACAGCGGCTGGCGGAGGTACTCCTCCTGCGCGCTGAATTGCACCTCAGGGCCGCCGGCAAAAAAGAGAGCGTCGGGCCGGAGTTTTGCCAGGCGTTCAAGAACCTGGTCGACGAAAAGCGCGTTCCAGATATAGACCGAAAATGCGTAGACATCGGCCTTGAGCCTGAATAGCTCCGCAGCGACCTCTGCCGCCTGTTGATTGATGTTAAATTCCTTGATTTCGATGTTTGCACCAGCAAAAAGAGCAGGCTCGAGCTGCTCTTTGCAATAATGGTACATAGAATACAAGGCGGGGTTGCTGTGGCTAAAGCGGGCATTCACCCCCACCAAAATAAGTTTCATACTAGCCATCCATTCCGGGCATCATGACTTCATCACTGTTCTTGCCTGCCGGCACCATGGGGTAGACATTCTCCTCGGTACGAATGAAAACACGGCAGAGGAAGGGGCCCTCCGTCGCCTGCATGCGGTCCAGAGCCTGCGTCAGGTCTTCAGGTGTCTCGACATTCAAGGCGGGGATCTTATATGCTTCGGCGATCTTCACGAAGTCAGGGTTATTGTTGAGCTCCGACTGGCTGTAGTGTTCGTTGAAGAACAGCGACTGCCACTGCCGAACCATGCCTAAAGTAGCATTGTCAAAAATAAAAATGTGAATAGGCAAACGGTTTGCGTCAATGGTGCCGAGTTCCTGTATCACCATCTGTACACCGCCATCGCCGACAATGGCTACCACCGGGCGTCCTTCAGCCGCAAAAGCAGCTCCGACGGAAGCCGGCAGGCCGAAACCCATCGTCCCTAAACCGCCTGAAGTCAGGAAGCTGCGCGGAGACTCAATCGGGAAATACTGTGCTGTAAACATCTGATGCTGCCCCACGTCCGTGACGACAATCGGGTCTCTGCCTTTATAACGGGCAGCAATTTCGCTCAAAACGTACTCTGGCAGCAACGGTACTTGAGGCTTGAAATAATCGCGTGTGATGACCTGCTGCATTTTGGCCTTCGTCTCGCGCAGACGGTCTGACCAGGGACGAATTACCTGGAGCCATTCTTCCAGGTCCGCCTTGTCCTCCTCTTCTGCTTTGCGGAAAGCCGCGGAAAGGGCTTTGAAGAAGTGAGCCGCATCGTCCTCGATTGCTAAGTCCACCTGGACATTCTTGTTGATTTCAGATGGATCAATGTCGCAATGAATGATTTTACGAGCCGTGTTGCTGTTGTATTTCTTAGGATTGCCGACTACCCGATCACTGAAACGGCAGCCGACAGCGAGAAGCAAGTCACACTGGTCCAAGGCTTCGTTAGCTTGCAGAGATCCATGCATACCGGCAAAGCCCAGGCAGGCAGGATGATCCCGCTTGAGTGTACCGATTCCCATGGTGGTGGCTGCGGTGGGTATAGGCGCCTGCTTCAGGAACGCCTCGAGGCTTGCCGGCGCCTCAGGAGAAATCACACAACCGCCACCGATCAGCAGGAGCGGCTGCTTGGCGGCTTTCAGCATGCTGATGACCTCAGCAATGCTATCTTTGGACTTTTTAAGTTCCGGCTCAACGCGTCGAAACGGACGCAGCGGGGTCTGCTCAGAGGGCATTTCGAGCGCGAGAATGTCTTTGGGAATATTAATGAGCACTGGACCGGGACGCCCTTCGGTCGTAAGCTGCCAGGCTTCTTCCATGATAGACAAGAGCTTCTTCTCATCCATGATGAGATAGCTGGCCTTGGTGATCGGCTCGGTAATTCCGGTGATGTCCGCTTCCTGGAAAGCGTCACGGCCGGTGTCTTTGCGGGCAACCGCACCTGTTATCGCAAACAAAGGCACAGAGTCCAGCATGGCATCCGCCAAGCCGGTTACCAGGTTCGTGGCACCGGGTCCGGAAGTTGCGATGATCACACCGGGCCTGCCTGTCACCTTCGCGTAGCCTTCGGCAGCATGCGCCGCGCCCTGTTCGTGTCTGACAAGAATATGATTAAATTTCAATTTATAAATTGCTTCATACAGGACCAGGACAGGGCCGCCGGGATAACCGAAGGCCACATCGACGCCTTTTTGCATGAGGAAATTCACAACTGCTTCTGCACCGTTCATGGCTCCACCATCCCGGCACCTTCTGCCGCCGAGCGTGCAGTGGCTTTGTAACGGGCCAAAACACCGGTAATCCGACGTTCCGGCGACTTGGCGGGAACACGCGCAGCCAGTTCGTCTTCAGAGACCAAAAGCTCAATCTTGCGTGCAGGAATATCGATACGGATGCGGTCACCCTCCTGGACTTTGCCGATCAAGCCGCCCGCGATTGCCTCGGGGCTGACATGGCCTACGGCCGCGCCGCGGCTTGCACCTGAGAAACGTCCGTCCGTCAGGAGTGCCACGCTATTATCGAGACCCATGCCGGCCAGAGCGC
>JAAYZH010000319.1 GCA_012514965.1 Clostridiaceae bacterium
ACCAAAGCATAGAAGTAGCAGGCCACCTCATCTCGACACCCGCCCTGCCCCAGCCCACCGAAGCATAGAAGTAGCAGGCCACCTCATCTCACCACTCACCCTGCCCCAGTCCACCAAAGAATAGAAGAAGGGGTCGCCTCATTTTGAGACAGCCCCTTCTTCAACTCTTGCAGTTCCCCTGTAATTCCTTGTCTGGAAACACCGCCCCCTACAGTGAGGCTACCTTCTCCACGTAGTCGCGGATTTTGAACTTACGCTCAAGCCCCTTGTCGTTCATGTAGCGTACTTTGCCGAAGATGGATCGTTCAGCCCAGCCTCTGTCGTGCTTGCCAAAGCACCAGGCAATGCCGGCGTACCCGTTCGGATCGCGGCCATCGAGACTGTACTTATTGTTCAGATAGACCAGGCGGCGATAGGCTTCAGCCGGTGATGGCGACCACTCCAGGACCTTTTTGCCCCAGTACATACGCATGTAGCCGGCCATCTTGCCGGTCTTGACCATTTCCAGCTGCGCGGCATTCCAGTAGGGATCATAGGTCTCGGCCGCCTCAAGCGTGTCCAGACTGTAGAGAGGATTTCTCGCGTCAGCAGCGTGCTCGTCCAGGGTCTCGCGGGCGAAGGATGTAATCGCATCGTAGCTGTCATAGTTCGGGTTGTAATAGACGAAGTTCATCGACAGCTCCCGGCGCACGATCAGCTCGTCCACGAAGGATCGCTTGTCTTCTGTGTCGATCTCCCCCAGCGCCAGATAGATCTCCAGCGGCGAGATTTGGCCAAAGTGCAGATACGGCGACAGGTGCGAAGTAATGCCGTAAGCCGGCTCGTTTCGCATCGTGGCGAAGCCGGCAAGGCCGCGCGCAAGAAAGGCTTCAAGTCTCTCCTGTGCCGCGTCCTCCCCGCCCTTGTAATGCTCCCCCACGGGAGCGACGCTAGAGTCCACCGCAAGGTGAGCAAACAGATCGGCAATACCCTCAGGACTCGTCAGGAGGCCCTGCAACGGGCCGGGGAGCGCGACGGCCTGATAGGTGGACTCCAGCAATGGCACGGCGTAGAGCGGCAGGATGCGTTCGATTTTGCGACGGATGGTGGCAGCCATGTACTCTTCTTTGGCCGAGACCGCCGTGACCGGCAGGAGAACATTCGTCTCTACCTCGACCACCCGGCAAGCTGCCCCCGCAGCCACCGTCTCACGCCAGGCTCGCTCATGCCGCATGTAAGCGCCGTCTGTCACAACCAGTACAGCATCAGCCGAAAGCTCCAGCGCACCCAGCTCCGGAGAGGTCTGACGCGCGAGGAAAGGAATCCCGCGAGCCGCCAGATTACGGGCCACGTCCTGCAGCCCTTCTTCCATAAAGCGATAGTGGCGCAGATTCGCGTCCGGATAGCGGTCCGTAACACCGAAGCAGACCAGGAGCGGCTTGCCCAGGCGAGCCGCCGCGCGCACGGCATATTCCAGCGCGTGATTCACGCGGCTACGCTGAGAGGCCTGCATCCAATACAGGATGTAGGCCCCTTCATTGCGTTCTGGCTGCTGATTCAGGATGTGGATGCGGCTCTCATGCAGCACAGCGCACTCCTCTAGATGTCCATGGCGATACGGCCATCTTTGATCTCAATAATACGGTCTGCTTTCTCGGCGATGCGACGATCGTGCGTGATCACGACAAACGTGGTGCCCATCTTCTCGTTGATCTCACGCAGCAGGTTGTAAATCACTTCGGTTGTATCCGAATCCAGGTTACCGGTAGGCTCATCCGCGAGAATAATCTTCGGATCATTCATCAGTGCGCGCGCAATCGCGGTGCGCTGCTGCTGGCCGCCGGACATATTGCTGGCCAGATTGTTCTTCACCTTCTCGAGACCGACCAGGTCCATGAGCTCATGGGCGCGGGCTAGTTTCTCCTTGGGCACGCTGCCGTACTGAATACGGTAGGGGATCAGCACATTCTCCAGGGCAGTGAACTCCGGCAGGAGGTAGTGAAACTGGAAGATGAAACCCAGCGTCTCATTGCGCAGGGCAGCCAGCTCATCCTTCTTCATCTGGTCGGTTCGCTTGCCATTGATATAGACCTCACCTGAGGTGGGCTGGTCCAATGTGCCGACGATGTTCAGCAACGTGCTTTTGCCGCTGCCGGACTGGCCGATAATGGAGTTGAAGCTGCCCTCAGGGATCGCAAGATCCAGGTCGAAGAGGACCTGCGTCTTGATCTGCTCACCATAGACTTTGTTAATATTCTTAAGTTCGATGACATTACGCATTGCGGATTACCTCGATAGGATTCAGTTTCGACGACTTGCTTGCCGGGATCAGCGCGGCCAAAGTAGAGACCACGATGGCGAAACCAGCTGAGAAAGCGATAAAGGCGGGATCGATAAAGAGCGGAACGACAGGTGTGCCGTCCGGATTCACGGCAAACTGCGTGAACGCGTAGGCAAGACCTAAGCCCAGCAGAATCCCCAGAACTGCGCCCGCGACACCGAGCATCAAGCCCTGGAACAAGAAGATCTGACTGGCAGCGCGGTCACGGATACCCATGGCCTTGAGAATGCCGATTTGTCTCGACTTCTGGACCACCGTGATAGCCAGGACGCTGGCAATCCCCAGCAGCACAGAAATCATCACAAAGAACTGAATCATGTAGCTGGACACGCTTTGGCCATTCAGACCGCTGAGAAGAGCCGCATTCTGCTCCTTCCAGTTGTCGACCTTAAGGTCCTCAGCCAAGGCAGATTGGATGTCCATGGCGATAGTGTCCGCGGCGAAAACATCCTCGACCTGCATCTCAATACCGGTGATTTTGTCCTCATAATCAAACATCTGCTGGACACTGTCAATCGTGGTCAGGACCCAGGACTTATTGAGATTCGCGACGCCGAGATCGAAGATGCCTGTGACCTTCACGGTCTGACTCTTACCAAAACCTGCCAGCACATCGATCTCATCCCCGACCGCGATCTCAGACTCCGTCTGGAGGTCCTTGCCCAGGAGAACCTCGAATTCACCCTGCGGCAGCTCACCCTCAACCAGGCTGGCCCCGATCTTGTAGATACCTTCGGCGGCAGCGAAATCAAAGCCGCGCATCAGGATGCTGTAGTTGTCATCCTCACTGGTAATCAAGGCAGGGCCGTCAGCCGAGGGCGTGACAAACTTCACCCCCTCGTAATCAGCGGCAACATCCGCCAGGATCGGAGCATAGTCCGCGATCAGCTTGTCATCAGAAGTAGAAGAAATCGTGATCTGCGGCTGACTGCCGATCGTCGTATCGACCAGGTCAATCTGCAGGCCCTGAATCAGCGACCCGATAAAAATCTGCACCGACACACCGATGGCAATGCCCAGTGCGATCAGGAAAGTCTGGCCTTTGCTCGACTTCAGAAAACGTACTGCGATATTGAATGCTAACTTCATGCTTTGACCTCTTCCAGCCTGCCAATCTCTTCCAGAGAATGTGTAATATAATCCGCTCCCAACTGAAGGCTGCGTTCGCCGACCTTCACGATGGCATTTCCGCCGACCACGACTTTCACCCCCGGGTGAGCTGCGCGAATCGACTCGATCATATTACGGGTAGAGATCAAGTGGTAGGGGTTCGACACACTGATGGCGACATAATCAATCTCACCGCTAGCGAGACCGCCCTCGACCACACGCAAAGGTGTGTTCCCGCCCACAAAAATGGCATTGTAGCCGCTCAGCGCGAAGATATCAGCTGCCATGCGGGCTCCGACATCATGGTACTCCTCAGGCGGGCAAAGCACCGCCACAGTCTTACCTTGTGACTTCCCGGCAGCCTCGCGCTCCTTAATCACGTATGGATAGACATTCTCGAGAATCGTCTTGATAATCGAAGTCCGAACATGCTCCTTCCAGATGTCCACATTCTCGACACCCGTCGGGACCATCTCGTTCAGGGCCGGGGTCAGAATCTCCTCATAGAGCTCAAGAATGCCGACCTTACCGCTCTCGAGCTTGTCGAGGACAAAGCGGAGCGACTCGAAACGCCGCTCGCTGCGGATCACTTCCATAAAGTCTGATAGATAGGGGTTCATATTGTTACCTCTCTCTTAAAGTTTTACAAAGAAAATATGGTGAAAGCCATATGCTCCAGTAAGTATAAGCAATCTTGCCTCAACCGGGATTGTACAAATGCTACATTGGATGCATATGTTACAAATTTCGCCAAAACCCTACATTTAAAGGTCGAATGATTGGAGAATCAACGCCCGTATGGGTGGGGAAAACCGCTCGGGTGGGAGGGGGCGCCGATCGGGGTGGAAGGGGCGCCGCTCGGGTAGAAAGGGGCGCCGATCGGGGTGGAAGGGATTCAACCGTCTGGATGTAAGGGGAAAGTCGCCACCAGAACCCCGAATCGTGGCAAATAACCGAGTTGTGCGTACCTTCCGCTTGGATAAGTCGGATATTTGTCCCCAGAACCCCGAA
>JAAYZH010000320.1 GCA_012514965.1 Clostridiaceae bacterium
AACTCTTTAGCGGCGCTCTGCGAGATTATGACAAAGCTGTTTTAATTGGCGAAACCACTTATGGCAAGGGCTCCGGCACCCGGACGTTCAGGCTGAACGACGGTTCTGCGCTGAATGTGACGATTTTTAATTATTACCTGCCCAAGGGTGAGATGATCGAAGAAACAGGACTGGCCCCGCAGATTGAAACCGAACCGGTGAGCTTGGAATTCCGCAGTACTCCAGTTTACCGCCTCACACCTGAACAAGACCCATCCCTCAAGGCCGCCCTCGAATACTTTGCGAAGCTCGATTCATTGAGGACACCATGAGCGAATTAAACTACGATCTGCTTGCTCCGTTCTATGACAGCTTCCAGACCACTGAAGATCCTGAAGCCTGGGCGGCGTTCTTAGACGCCCAGAGCAGGTTCGTTGCGCAAGAACCTTCGCGTTCCGAAGGACAGGGCGCGGGAGGAAGGGCCCTTGCTGTTGATCTGGGCTGTGGTACAGGCCGGATCGCGCGTGCAATGCAGAAGCGGGGCTGGGACATTATAGGCATTGACTACTCTGCGAATATGCTTTCAGAAGCGGAGCAGGCAGTGTTGCCTTCTGAGAATGAAGGCGGACCCAGCGCGTTGTTTTTGCTGCAGGATCTGACACGGTTTGAATTGTTTGGCAGCGTGAACTTGATTTACGCCACAATGGATACGTTTAACCACATCACCGCCGCTGAGCTGGAACGGACTCTGGCGCTTTGCGCAAACTACCTGCACCCAGGCGGCGTACTGATTTTTGACCTTCTGAGTCTGGACTATATGCAGGAGGAGATGGGGAGCGAATTCTATTACGATATAAGCTCGGAGCACGCGGTCTTGTGGCAGAATGCTTTCGATAAGGAGCTTAGGCAAAACGTCGCCTCCGTGACGATTTTCACGGAAGAAGGCGAGCTGTACCGCAGGGAAGAGCTCGAAATTGTCGAATATTATCATGAACCGGACGCGGTCTTGGCTGCGCTGGAGAGACTTGGCTTCAGGACGGCGATCGTGAAGCCAGAATCAGGTCTATTGGACGGAATCGGAGCTGCGCGCCGGTATTTTTTTGTGGGCGTGCGCAGAGCCTAGTGGCGAAATCCTGAGTGCTTTGCATCTTCTGCTTGTTCAGCCACTCGAAAAGACTCTTTACTTAGAAGGGAAATCCTATGAATCAACTAGATCTCAACCCCGCCGGTGATCACATTGTGCGGGCTATGGCCCTCGATGGCAAAGTGCGGATGACAGCCATTCGGTCGACGGAAATGGTGGCGGAGGCGATTCGCTTGCATGGTCTGAGTCCGATGGCCGCTGTCGCTCTGGGCCGCTTTATGAGCGGTTTACAGCTCTTGTCCATGGATTTGAAGAACAGCAGCGACTCCATTACGGGAATTATCCGTTGCGACGGGCCGCTTGGCGGGATGACGTCGGTCGTGGAGCAGGACTCTCGTGTGCGTGGCTTTGTTTTGGCCAAACATCTCGATACGCAGTTGCGCAGTCCGCAGAAGTTCGATGTCGCGGCAGTCGTAGGCAATGGTGTACTGACGGTGATTCGTGAACAGGCCGGCGCAAAACCCTACGCAGGGAGTGTTGAGCTGGTCTCCGGTGAGATCGCCGAAGACCTGACCTACTACCTCGCAATATCAGAGCAGATCCCGACGATTTTGGGCTTGGGTGTGCTGCTGAACGGCGATGGGGTCAAGGCTGCAGGCGGCTACCTGATTCAGGTAATGCCTGAGGCTGGGCCGGAAGTCCTGGATTATCTGGAGCAACGCGCCGGCGGCTTCCCAGACGTTACTTTTTTGCTCGAAGAAGGCTTTACACCAGCACAGATCCTCGATCTCTTTGCGGGCGACGAAAACATTGAGTACATGGAGGTAAGGCCCTCCTCCTATGCTTGTACCTGCAGCCGCGAGCGTATGGCGAAAGCCCTCATGACGTTGGGAGAGGCGGATTTGGCCGAACTTCGAGAAGATGGGGACGGGGCAAACCTGCACTGTGAGTTCTGTAATACGAATTATCACTTCGATGTTGAGGAATTAGGTCAGTTGCATTTGGCCAAAACTACTAATTGATTTGTGCAAAGTGACGAAATTTCTCTGCGCAGATACCTATGTAAGCAGAAAGGCCGAAAAACAGGCCTTTTTGCCTTGCTTTCTGGCTGAAATTCAGCTAAAATGCTTGAGCATGTGCCCTAGAGGGCGCAGAAGTCAGAGATTGCCGCAAGTACGGCTGCAATGTGTTTGCGGGTAACTTTGATGGATAGGCTGGATCCCAGAGATTCGGCAACAGGTGTAACCTGGTTGGCAGTGTATGCCGGTAGGCCGGCATGAACCCGGACAGGAATTAAGAAGTACTGTGCTGGGTTTTATGATGGCAAGGCAAGAAACGCCCGGACAGGTAGTTACCTGTAGCAGCAAAAACAGGAGGAAAATGGAATGGCAAGTAATCAAACAATCCGTATCAGACTGAAGGCGTATGATCATCAGATTCTGGACAGCTCAGCAGAGCGCATCGTCGAAACAGCGAAGAGAACCGGCGCAAGTGTAAGCGGACCCATCCCGCTGCCGACAGACAAAGAGATCGTTACGATCCTGCGTTCGCCGCACAAGCACAAGGACGCCCGCGAACAGTTCGAGATGAGAACACACAAGCGTCTCATCGATATTCTGGCACCTAACCAGAAAACGGTGGAAGCGCTCATGCGTTTAGACATGCCTGCCGGTGTCAATATCGAGATCAAGCTGTAAACCGTCCTCCCATGAAGGGACGGGGTCAAGTTCACAGGAAGTGAACCAATAACCTAAAGGAGCAAGAAAGAATGAAGAAGTTCATGCTAGGCAAAAAAGCCGGAATGACACAGATCTTTGATGCAAGCGGAATTGCGATTCCGGTTACCGTCATTGAGTGTGGTCCGGTCTCGGTCGTTCAGAAGAAGACCATCGAACAAGACTCTTATCAAGCAGTCAAGGTCGGCTTCGACGAAGTGAAAGAGAATAAAGTCAACAAACCTGATATGGGTCAGTTCAAGAAGGCGGGCACCAAGCCCTTCCGCGGTCTCACAGAGTTCCGTGTTGAAGATACGGATGCTTACACGGTTGGCCAGGAGATCAATGTCTCTGATATGTTCCAGGTAGGCGACGTAGTCGACGTACATGGCACATCTAAGGGTAAAGGATTCCAGGGTAACGTAAAGCGTCATGGCCAAAAGGGCGGTCACGAGGATCACGGTTCGAAGTATCATCGCCAAGTCGGTTCCATGGGAGCTTCCGCTTCCCCCTCTCATATTCTTAAAGGTAAGAAAATGCCCGGTCAGATGGGAAACAAGAACATCACCGTCATGAACCTGGATGTTGTCCTGGTTGACGGCGAGCGCAATATCCTTTGTGTCAAAGGCGCCATCCCCGGATCCCGCGGAGCAGTTGTAGCTATCACTGACACGAAAAAGGTCAGCAAGCTGGCGAAGAAGGCGTAAGGAGTAGGCAGAATGGCTAAAGTAGATTTATTCAACATGGATGGAAAGGTCGTTGGCGAATTCGAGCTCAGCGACGCCATCTTCGGTATCGAACCGAAACAGCATCTGATTCTGCAGGTTGTCAAGGCTCAATTGGCTAACCGCAGACAAGGTACAGCTAAGACCAAGGGCAGAAGCGAAGTCAGAGGCGGAGGCCGCAAGCCTTATCGCCAAAAGGGAACCGGCAGAGCCCGTCAGGGTTCCACCCGCTCCGCTCAATGGGTCGGCGGCGGCCGTATTTTCGGACCTGTTCCGCGCGATTACAACATTGTTGTCCCCAAGAAGACTCGCCGTCTGGCACTTCAGTCGGCCCTCAGCAGCAAGCTTCTGAACAAGCAGGTTTACGTCATTGACGAGATCAACTTTGCTGAGCCGAAGACCAAGGCGTTCATGCGTCTGGTTGAGAACCTAAAGCTTAATTCAACCGCCCTGTTTGTGGTTGAGGAAGATAACCGCAACGCCAAGCTCTCGGCTCGTAACCTGCCGGGTGTTGAGACTGCTCAGTTTAACACGATCAACGTCTTCGATATTCTGAAGTACGATGCTTTTGTTATGACCAAGGCAGCTGCGGAAAAAATCCAGGAGGTGTATGCGTAATGAAACACGCGCACGATATCATCATTCAGCCGGTTATTACCGAACGCTCTTCCGGCGCTTTGGCTGAAGGACGTTACACCTTCCGTGTAGCGAACGACGCAACCAAACCCGAGATCCGCAGAGCTGTCGAAGAACTCTTTGGCGTCAAAGTCATGAAGGTCAATACCCTGCATGTCAGAGGCAAGTCTAAGCGTGTCGGTGTCCATGCAGGCCGCACCGCTGCCTGGAAGAAGGCCGTTGTGCAGATCGATCTCGAACCCGCGACCGAGACCTACCTCACTGAGGGTGGCAAAGAGAAGAAGGTTGAACGCAAATATAAGACTGTAATCGAAGAGTTCGGTTTCAGCCAATAATCGGTCAGCAATAGAAGGAGAGAAGAAAATGCCAGTCAAAATTTACAAACCAACTTCTCCTGCCAGAAGGCAGATGTCGGTTGCTGACTACTCCGTATTAACGAAGAAAGCACCCGAGAAGAAGCTCTTATCCGTTCGCAAGAAGACCTCAGGCCGCAACAGCTACGGCCGCATTACCGTTCGCCACATCGGCGGCGGCAATAAGCGCAAGATTCGTGAAATCGATTGGAAGCGCAACAAGGACAATATTCCCGCGAAAGTAGTCGCTCTGGAATATGATCCGAATCGCACAGCCTATCTCGCACTGCTGCAGTATGCGGATGGTGTCAAGACCTACATTGTCGCGCCGACAGGCGTAAAAGTCGGAGATGTTCTCCTGAGCGGGACCAGCGCTGATATCAAGCCCGGCCATGCCAAGAAACTTGTCGACATTCCCGTCGGTACCACAATCCATAACGTTGAGATGAAGCCGGGTCATGGTGCTCAGATGGTCAGAACCGCTGGTTCTGATGCACAACTGGTCGCCAAAGAAGGCCGCTACGCTCAGATCAAACTTCCTTCCGGTGAAGTGCGTATGGTCCTGCTGGACTGCCGCGCAACCGTCGGTCAGGTAGGCAACGCCGAGCACGAGAATGTGCGTGTCGGCAAAGCGGGTAAAACCCGCCACATGGGTGTAAGACCCACCGTCCGCGGTGTTGTTATGAACCCTGTTGACCATCCTCACGGTGGTGGTGAGGGTAAATCCCCGATCGGCCGTCCGAGTCCTGTTACCCCTTGGGGTGTTCCTACTTTGGGTAAGAAAACCCGTAAGAAGAACAAGGACAGCAATAAATATATTGTGAAGAGAAGAAAGTAAGGGGGCAGGATAATGAGTCGTTCGACAAAAAAAGGTTTCTTTGTTGAAGAATCCCTCATGAAAAAAATCGAGGCTATGAATGCCAAGAATGAGAAGAAAGTTGTCAAGACCTGGTCCAGATCTTCCACAATCTTCCCTGACATGGTCGGCCACACGATTGCAGTTCATGATGGACGCAAGCATGTTCCAGTATATGTTACTGAGGACATGGTAGGACACAAGCTGGGTGAGTTTGCTCTTACCCGCACCTTCCGCGGCCACGCCGGCAGCGAGAAGAGTGTCAGGAGATAAGGAAGGAGGCTACGGCTTTGAAAAAGGAAGCAATGACAAAAGCATATATGCAAGAAAACCGTGAGGCAATTCTCGCGCGTTACAATGCTCCGCACACAAAATCCAATCGCCCCGCCATCCTGACGAAGAAACAACGCAAAGTTTTGGGTGTCGGCAAGGATCTGGGTAAGGCCAGCGTGGATAACGTTCGCGTTGCTCCTCGTAAGGTTGAAATTGTTCTGGATACAATCCGCGGCAAAGAAGTAAACGAAGCAAAGGCAATTCTCCTCTATACAAAGAAGATTGCTGCTCCGTACATTTCGAAACTGCTCGAATCCGCCATTGCGAACGCAGTGAACAACAATGGCATGAATCCTGACAATCTGTTTGTGGCTGAGTGCTACACCGGCCAAGGCATGGTCTTCAAACGTTTCATGCCCGCAGGTAAAGGCAGCGCTCGACCGATTTTGAAGAGAACAAGCAATATCACGGTTGTCGTCAAGGAAAGGGTATAGGGGGTTTTCGGATAAATGGGTCAAAAAGTTAATCCACACGGTTTTCGCGTCGGCGTCATCAAAGACTGGAGCACCAAATGGTATGCTGAAAAAAAGAACTTCAGCAATTACCTGGTAGAAGATAAGCACATCCGTGACTATGTCAAAAAAGAGTGTTTCGCAGCCGGTGTTTCACATATCGACATTTAGCGCAAGGGTGATGACAAGACTACCGTTTCAATCATTACAGGCAAACCCGGTATTATTATCGGTCGTCAGGGCGCAGGTATTGATGAGCTGAAGAAGAAGCTTCGCAAAGAATTCAACCGCGAGTTTTTCATCAATGTCATTGAAGCCGGTAATCCTGACACCGTTGCACAACTCGTTGCCGAAAACATCGCTTCACAGCTCGAGCGTCGTATTTCTTTCCGTCGCGCTATGAAGCAGAGCATCAGCCGCGCAATGAAGGCTGGTGTCAAGGGCATCAAGTGCCAGGTCAGCGGTCGTCTCGGCGGCGCTGAAATCGCGCGTGTTGAGCACTATCATGAAGGCACGATCCCGTTGCAGACTCTCCGTGCTGACATCGATTATGGCTTTTCAGAAGCTAAGACCACCTATGGACGTTTGGGCTGCAAGGTCTGGATCTACAGAGGCGAGGTTTTGCGCCAGAGCCGCCAAAGAAGAGAAGAAGGAGGCGTAAATTAATGCTGCTCCCTAAAAGAGTTAAATACAGAAGAGTGCACAGAGGCCGCATGAAGGGTAAGGCTACCCGCGGTAACACTGTCACCTACGGTGAGTTTGGAATTGTAGCCACCGAGCCTTGTTGGATCAAGAGCAATCAGATCGAATCTGCTCGTATCGCCATCAACCGTCACCTGCGCCGCGGCGGCAAAGTCTGGATCAAGATTTTCCCCGACAAACCGGTCACGCAGAAACCCGCCGAAACCCGCATGGGCTCCGGCAAAGGTTCACCGGAGTTTTGGGTAGCAGTAGTCAAGCCAGGCCGCGTTCTCTTCGAAGTCGCCGGTGTACCTGAAGCAGAAGCAAGAGAAGCACTGCGTCTCGCCGGTCACAAGCTGCCCTGCAAGACGAAGATTATAGCAAAAGTAAAGGAGGAGACCGCAAATGAAGCCTAATGATCTGCGCGACAAAAGCAATGAAGATCTGACCCAGGAGCTGGTCTCTCTGAAAGAAGAACTCTTCAAATTACGTTTTCAGCATGCTACACGCCGCTTAGAGAATCCTCTGCAGCTGCGTATCGTGCGCCGCGAAATCGCCAGAGTAAAGACGATTATCCGCGAGCGTGAGATTCAAGCTGAGAAAAAGGCATAAGGGAGGAAGCGAGACATGACAGAAGAGAGAAATCTCCGCAAGACAAAAGTTGGCGAAGTTGTCTCCAACAAAATGGACAAGACCATTGTTGTCGCGGTTGTGGAGCCGATAAAGCATCCTCTTTACAAAAAGTATGTGAAGAAGACCTTTAAACTGAAAGCTCATGACGAGAACAACGAATGCAACATCGGCGACCGCGTGCGTGTAATGGAAACCCGCCCGCTGAGCAAAGACAAGCATTGGCGCCTCGTTGAAGTTGTTGAAAAGGCCAAGTAAGGCAAGCAGAAAGGAGAGAACCGATGATACAAGTAGAATCCGTACTTCAATCTGCAGACAACACAGGAGCCCGTTCTCTGAAGTGCATTAAAGTGTTGGGCGGGTCCCAGCGCAAAGTCGCAAATATCGGAGACGTCATTGTCTGTGCCGTACACGAGGCATCCCCTGGTGGTATGGTCAAAAAAGGTGAAGTCTGCAAAGCTGTGATCGTTCGCAGCAAAACCGGTGTCCGTCGCAATGACGGTTCCTATATCAAATTTGACGAAAACGCCTGCGTCATTATTCGTGACGACAAAAATCCGCGCGGCACGCGCATCTTTGGACCAATCGCCAGAGAATTGCGTGAGAAGGGGTACATGCGTATTCTTTCCCTGGCCCCGGAAGTTCTGTAAGGAGGAGGCATCATGGCAAAAGTACATGTAAAAAAAGACGATATGGTATATGTCCTCTCCGGTAAGGACAGGGCGAAAACCGGTAAGGTTCTGGATGTGAATCCCAAGACCGGCCGCGTGATCGTCGAGGGTGTCAACATTGTCACCAAGCACCAGAAACCGAAGCGCATGGGCGAGGCCGGCGGCATCATTGAAGAAGAAGCGGCAATTGACGCTTCCAACGTAATGCTGATTGACCCCGAAACCGGCGTTCCGACAAAGACCGGCGTCAAGTTCAACGCGGCAGGCGAGCGCGTGCGTTATGCCAAAGCCAGCGGTACAGAACTCGGCGTGATCGGCAAGAGCAGCAAGTGAGGTAGGGATAAATGTCAAGACTGAAAGACAAATACATTAATGAAATTGCCCCTGCTATGCGGGAGAAATTCAAATATGATTCCGTCATGCAGATCCCGAAGCTTGAGAAAATTGTGCTCAACATGGGTGTCGGTGAACGTGAGAATAACAAAACGGTCGAGAATGCAGCCAGAGATCTCGGTGTTATCACTGGTCAGAAAGCTGTCATTACAAAGGCCAAAAAGTCCATCGCGAACTTCAAGCTTCGTGAAGGCATGGAAATTGGCTGTAAGGTCACTCTCCGCGGCGCAAAGATGTACGAGTTCCTGGATCGCTTAATCAGCATTTCCATTCCTCGCGTACGTGACTTCCGTGGTCTGTCACCCAATTCTTTTGACGGTCGCGGCAACTATGCCACCGGCATGAGAGAACAGCTGATTTTCCCGGAAATCGACTATGACAAGATTGACAAAATCCGCGGTCTCGATATCGCTATCGTCACTACCGCAGAAACCGACGAAGAAGCTCGCGAGCTTCTCACGCTCTTCGGCATGCCGTTTGCGAAGTAAGGGGGATAGACGAAATGGCCAAAACATCTCTAGTTATCAAGGCACAGCGTACGCCCAAGTACGCAACCAGACAGCATAACCGCTGCAAGCTCTGCGGACGTCCGCATTCTTATATGCGTAAATATGGTATCTGCCGTATCTGCTTCCGTGAACTTGCCTACAAGGGCCAAATTCCCGGTGTGCGTAAGGCGAGCTGGTAAGGCAGGAGGAGAACTATGAATATCACTGATAAAATCGCCGATATGCTGACCCGCATCCGCAACGCAGCCGCCGCCAACCATCCTACGGTTGACATCCCGGCTTCGAAGCTCAAAATCAACATTGCTCAGATTCTCGTAAATGAGGGTTATATCAAGAGCTTTGAGACGGTAAAGGGCGAAGTGGAAGATCAGATCCGCGTTACTTTGAAGTATGTGGGCCGTCAGCCCGCTATTACCGGTATCAAGCGTATTTCCAAACCCGGCCTGCGCATTTACAGCAACGCAGCCGACATGCCTAAAGTTCTGGACGGCCTTGGCATTGCCATCGTCTCGACTTCAAACGGCATTATGACCGACAAAACCGCTCGTCAACAAAAAGTTGGCGGTGAAGTGCTGGCTTACGTTTGGTAAGATCATAAGAGCACTCTGAAAGGAATGTCTGAAAGCAGACGTTCGCAATCTTAAGAGCAGGAGGAATAGAAATGTCAAGAATTGGCAAAAAGCCGATTACAATACCGGCCGGTGTGACCGTCAAGGTCGAAAACGGACTGGTTAGCGTATCGAACGGCAAAGAAGAACTGTCCCAGGAGATCAGTCCCTTGATCGATGTCAAAATCGAGGATGGTGTGATTGAGCTCGTGCGCAGCAATGAAGAGAAAGAAACCAAATCACTGCACGGTCTGTATCGCGCGTTGATCAACAACATGGTTCAAGGTTTGACAACCGGCTTCACCAAAAACCTCGAAGTGAACGGCATCGGTTATCGTGCAGCTATGCAGGGTAAAAAGCTTGTAATGAGCCTTGGTTATTCTCACCCCATTGAACTCGAAATTCCAGAAGGCATCACTGTTGAAGTGCCTGCCAATAACAAAATCACGGTCAAAGGCGCAGACAAGCAGATGGTCGGCGAGATCGCTGCGAAGATCCGCGCATTCCGTGTACCGGATGCCTATCATGGCAAGGGAATTAAGTATGATACTGAAGTCCTGCGCCTCAAAGAAGGCAAGACCGGCGCTAAAGCGAAGTAAAGGAGGGTGGTTTTAATATGATTAAGAAAGTCAGCAGAAGTGTTATCCGCAAGCGTAAACATGCCCGCGTGCGTAAAAAGATCAGCGGAACCGCGGTAAAACCCCGT
>JAAYZH010000035.1 GCA_012514965.1 Clostridiaceae bacterium
ACTAAAAATATTCATGCCTACGAAAATAAAAGAACTCAGAATAATCGCTTCAAGACCTTGCCCCCCAATAAAACGGGAAAACACGTGATTCACCAGAGCAGAGAGCTGGACGGTCCTGTCTACGGCCGTCTCGGGCAAAGCCGCATACGCGACTTGTTTGATCTGGCGGACAATACGCTCCTTCATCAGTAGGAAATAAATCGAAAAAACAAAACCCAGGAAGAAATTCACAAATCCATTCACTAGGCCCGAGATCCAGCCGAAAGCGGAACTGGCCAACGTGGAGATCGTAGCGTTCAACCAATTGAGGAAGCGCTGAACCAAATCGTTGAAAGTGATGTTTGACCCTTCGAGAATCTGCATTAGTTCTGGATTATTTAGGCTGAGTTCTTCTACCCACTTCTGAATACTGCGAATTGCCTGAGGGAGCTGCTGAGTAAAAGAGACTACTGTATTCGCCAAATCAGGCACTACTAGGAAAATTATGGCAACTATCACTCCGATGATGACCATGAATGCCATGAGCATGCTCAACGGACGTTTGATCTTGAGACGGATCTTGTCTCCGTGCTTCCATTCCCGTGAAAAAAGCTTCTTCTCGATGAAACGCATCGGCAAATTCACGACAAAGGCAATCATGATCCCGATCAATAGCGGTGAAAAAAAACCAAGAAGAGTGCTGACAAATTGCGGCAACAGAGTCAGGCGCTGCATCACCCAGATCATGCTGAGTGAGATCGCAACCAAAACCAGAATTCGTTTACTTGTCTTCTTATCGAGATTCATCTATTCCCGCTGCTTCCTGTCCAAAATACAATGTTATTGAAAATAATAGCAGATAACCCCGCTTCGCGGGTAATGTTTTTGTGAACTCATGAATTAATCAAACCTAGTTCGGCCAGAGCGGCGACAAGACCGTTCTCATCAACAGGATCCGTTACCAAGTCTGCTGCCTCTTTCGCTGCTTGTGTGCCATTACCCATGGCAACTGCAAGACCTGCCTCCCTAAACATTGCTATGTCGTTTTCGCCGTCACCTATGCAGATTGCATGGGCCGGGTCGATCGCGAAAATCTCGCAGATCGCGCGTACGCCGTCACCTTTGCCCCCTGAAAGCGGCATGATATCGATAAATCCGCTGTGCCAGCGCGTGGCCTGACTGGCCGGCATGCGTTGCAGAATCTCTGCCTGCCCCTCTACGCCGCCAAAATACATCAGCTGGAGCCAGGACCCATTACGGATGGTTTCAAAGTCCGCCAGTGGGTGGAGACCAAAATTCAGTTCTTCGCTCAAGGCCGCTGTCAGCGGTGAAACATGGTTAAAGTAGGTCTGTTCCAAACCGATGAAGGCCATGTCGAACGATTCGTCACCCATGCGTTGCTTATGTTCAAGGAAATCACAAAGCGCTTGAATATCCGCATTAGCCAAATACTGTTCTCTCACAACGGACCCGTCGCCAAGAATCGAGTATTGACCCGAAGAGCAGACAAAGGCGTCAAAAGGGCGCTTTTTCAGATCGCCGAGCACCTGGTAGCTGCGACCGGTAGCCAGGCAAACTTTACGGCCGCTAGCCTGTATGCGGGCCAAAGCGGCCATAGCCTCGGGGACAGGTCGATGGGTGTTGAGGCTAACCAAGGTTCCGTCGACATCCACAAATACGGCTTTGATCTCTTCAGGGCGCAGTTTGCGCGCGTGCTGGTTCCATTGCATGTATTATTCTCCCTAATCCGCGCCTGGTCCATCCGGCGCGACGATCTCCCTTACGGGCTGCGTTTACGACAGTTATTTTTTCTCTGCAGCTGGATCTGCAGTATCATTCTGGCCCTTTTCGACCGAGGCGAACAGTCGCCGCAGCTTCTCGGGCAGCAGGGCCAGAGGCTCTGCGAAATTGACCCAGAGCAAGTGGGCTTTGACGCCGGCATTGAAATGTATTTTGCCTTTATATTCGGGCAAAGACAAGAGCACTGCCAGCTCACGCATGTTCGGGCGGACACCTTCTTTGAACTGCAGCACCACGTTGCGTTTCTCGCGTTTGACGAGGTTCAGGCCCAAGAGTCCGGCCCGTGACTGAATGTACGAAATATCCGCCAGTGTATAAGTTTCGGGAGGCACGTCACCGTAACGATCCGTCAGTTCATCGAGAATATCGTAGTAATCTGCGAGTGTGTTGATGTCGGCCAAACGGCGATACATGTCCATCCTCTGCCCCTCATCCGGTATCAGCGTTGCAGGTAGGTAGGCGTCAAGCGGCAGATCGATCTGCGTATCGACCGGTTCGGGTGGCAAGTACTCCAGCCCGACACTCGCAACTTTCTCCCGACTTGCCAGGCCTGTCTGCACAGCAGCCTGCAGCGGTGCTTTCTGCAAGAGGCCAAAATCGAGCTTCTCTTCCTGCTGCTCTTGCAGAATTCGCTTGACCTCCTCGTCCAGCATCTGGACATAGAGGTCGTAGCCGATCGCCTCCATGTGACCGTGCTGTTCGCCGCCAAGCAGATTGCCGGCGCCTCTGACCTCCAGATCGCGCAAAGCGATGCGGAAGCCAGAACCAAGCTCGGTGTACTCACGAATGGCAGCCAGGCGTTTTTGTGCGTTCTCCTTCAGTACTTTGTCCTTCTCATACGTGATATAGGCATAAGCCTGACGGCCTGAACGCCCGACGCGCCCCTTTAGCTGGTAAATCTGCGACAAGCCCAATCTGTCGGCATTCGTAACGATCAGCGTGTTTACATTTGGCATGTCAATACCGGACTCGATAATGGTCGTGCACACCAGCACATCCGCCTCGCCCTGGACAAAGTCAGAGATAACGTCCTCCAGCTCGTGCTCATGCATTTGGCCATGTGCGATAACAACCCGGCAACCCGGTATAGCTTCCTCAATCTTCCGGGCCTGCTCATAAATCTTCTTCACGTTGTTAAACAAGTAGAAAACCTGACCGTTGCGGGAAATTTCCCGCAATATCGCATCCGTGAGAATCTGTTCATCAAAATCCATGACGAAGGTCTGGACCTCTCGTCTGTCCTGCGGCGGTTCCTCGATAATCGAAATGTCGCGAATGCCGGACATCGACATATGCAAGGTCCTGGGAATCGGAGTCGCGCTCAGCGTCAAAACATCGACGGTTGGGTAGAGTTCTTTGAGTTTCTCTTTGTGATCCACCCCGAAGCGTTGTTCCTCGTCCACGACCAAGAGGCCGAGGCGTTTGAACTTGACGTCATTGGACAAAATCCGGTGGGTACCGATCACGACATCGATCTCCCCGCTGGCCAGGCCCTTGAGCGTTTTCTTCTGCATGGCCTCCGAAGCAAAGCGGCTCAGGTGACCAATACGAACCGGGAAATCACCTACACGATTGCGGAAGTTCTCGAAGTGTTGCTGGGCCAAAACAGTCGTCGGAGCCAGGAGCGCAGCCTGCATACCGCCGTTCACGGCCTTGAACATCGCGCGGAAAGCGACTTCGGTTTTGCCAAAGCCTACATCCCCGCACAAGAGGCGATCCATGACCCGGTCTGACTCCATGTCTTTGGTGATTTCTTCAATGCAGCGCAACTGATCTTCTGTCTCTTCAAAAGGGAATGACTCGGCAAATTCATGGTCCCAGATCGTGTCGGACTGAAAAGCGTGTCCGCTGAGTTTGCTTCGTTTCGCGTAGAGCACCACCAAGTCAGTAGCCAGCTTGCGGATAGAGTCTCTGGCCTTTTCTTTCAGGCGATTCCACTCCGCGCCGCCGAGACGCGAAAGTTTCGGCGGGCGGCCATCGCTGCCGATGTACTTGCGAATCTGATCCAGGGCCTCCATCGGCAGATAGAGCGAATCGTCGCCGGCATAGCGGATCTTGATGTAATCGCGGCGGGAACCGTCCGATTCAAGATTCTCAAGACCTTCGTAGACACCGATACCATGGGCTTCGTGTACAACCATTTCACCGGGTGACAAGTCTGAGAAAAAGTCGATTGAGGCACCGCCCCCAGCCTTGCGACGGCGGCGGCGTTTGCGCTCCGTACCAAACAGATCCTGCGAACCCAGCACAAGCAATGCGGCTGCGGGCCATTCGAAGCCTTGAGGCAGTTCACCCGGAATAATTCTCTCTATAGAAGCCGGCGAATGCTTCAGAAGTTCCGTGTGCAGCCTTTCGCGGCGTGCGGGATCCGCGACGTACGCGAAAGTAGTGCCTCCGCTATCGCGGCGCTCGCGCAATGTCTTGTACATCTGGTCTTCATGGCCGCGGTAGCTCTCGCTTTCACGACTTTGAATATCAAAACGCTCCGCACCGGGAAAGCCATTACCCAGCTGGTGGAGAAGGGCAAAAGAAAGCACATTGAAGTCCCGGTCCAGGCGACGCATGACTTCCGCCCCGGTACGGAATATTTCGGTTGCCATCGCGGTGGTTTGGCCGCGTTCCAGCAAATGCGAAATCTGCTGGTGCATGTCGGCCTGCCAGGCGTCCATCCGCTGGCTGACCCGTAAAGTCTCGAGCACAACCGGACGAGCGCCCAGCGGCTCCAGGTAATCCAGAATCGTCGCACTTTCTTTGTAGATCAAGGGATACCAGCGATCTGCCAGGCCGTGATCGGTTCCGGACGCGATCTTCTCGGCATCTGCCTCACAAAACTGCTTGAGCTTTTGCACTCGTTCGCGTGACGCGCCTTGCTGGAAGAGTGTTTTGGCCCGCTCTTCGCCCCACTTGTGAATCGCGTCGGCGAGATCCAGCCTCTCTTCATCGGCGATCAGAATCTCGTGAGCAGGCGGAATGCGCACTTCATTAACAGCCGCAACCTGACGCTGCGTACGGGGATCATAGAAGCGAATCTGATCGATTTCCCGGTCAAAGAACGACACGCGAATACCATACAATTCAACTTGCTCTTCTTCCGGGATGTCACCAGGCACCGGCCGGTCGACCGGCATGATATCGACAATATCCCCTCTTCTGGCGAACTCACCGGGACTTTCGGTCAATTGCGCAGCTTCATAGCCAATTCGGTGCAAGGCTGCGGCAAGATCCTGCGGCTCAAGTTCCTGCCCAAGGGAGAGTTCCAACATATTTTTTTCGAACCTTGCCGGCGGCGGCAGGGGCTGCAGCAGCGGGATAGGGCTCATCACCACTACACAGCGCTTGCCGGCCGTAAGCTCACTGAGCACCGACAGGCGCTGATGCATTTGCTCCTTACTCGACGCATCCACTGAGGCCAGGCTGAACTCGCGGGCCGGGAATACTCTGACAGCTCCCGGCAGAAAGCTCTCAAGTATGGGGACTATGCGTCGCAGCTGCAGCTCATCCGGCACAATCACGAAAGGCAAATCAACTGCCTGGTTCTTGCCAGCCTGATTCGCCAAGATCAGAGCAGCAAGCAGGAAGGCCTGGTGAACCTCACCCGGCCCGATGACATTGGCATGTTTACTCTTGCCTTGAGCACTGCCTTGCCAGTACTGCAGAAGGCGGCCAAAATTCGGATCCCGCCCGGCACTGGAAGCAATCCAGGTTTGATCCCTCCCTGGTACAGAGACAATCAAATGATTTTTCTTATCCATCAATCTGTCTCTCCGTTGCCTCGTGTGTTGAGCCGGTTCATCGCAATCTGAAGGCCAGCTTCAGCGCACACCTCGACTGCGGTCACGGCTTTGGCCAATGCCTGCTCCAGCACCATCTGCTCATCCGAAGAAAATTTGCCCAAAACGAAATCAACAATGTCATAGTGCTCGGGCTGCGGACCGATCCCCACACGAATTCGCGGAAAATCTCCACCTGCCAAAAGACGAACCAGGGACTTCATGCCGTTGTGCGAACCCGGCCCGCCCTTCTCGCGAATGCGGATCTGCCCCAGTTTCACGTCGACATCATCGTAAATCACAAGAATATCAGCTGAAGACATACGGTAATAAGCCTTGAGCTTCTGAACAGCCTCGCCGCTATTATTCATATAGGTCAAAGGTTTCACGAGCATCACCCTGCGCTGCCCGATCACAATGCGACAGGTCTCAGCATTGAAACGAGTCTTGCTCCAGCGTCCACCGTATTTTGCCGCCAGACGATCCACTACCATAAAACCACAGTTGTGTCGACTTGCTTCATACGTCGAACCCGGATTCCCCAGGCCCACTACCGCCAAAACTTCTTCACGATTGGAAATTTCTTTCACTCGGAACACACAAGACTCCTTCTCTCACAACAAAACGCACCGTTTGCTGACAAACCCAAGGAAGCCCCCGCAAACAGTGTATGAAAACAGAGAAATTATACCATGCAGATGCTCTGAATGTCATTTCAAACAGGCTGTTACGAACATATTTTCGTTTGTAACAAATTCGAAATAAAATACTGTCCGCAGAGCACGAACAAAATTACAGAACTTTTCTTGAACACGCCTGGATAGCCTGTGGATAAATTCCACTTCAAAAACGGTGGATAATGGGGATAACTCTGTGGATAGCTAGAATTAAGGGCTCGCGGATGTTAGGAGATTGTAAATTCTCTGTGGATTCGAAAAGTTATCCACATTTCGTAAATAGAACGTCAGTCCGCAACAGACGAACAAGCTCGTCTGGCAAATGTTCAATAGCAGCTATTCCAGTCAAATTGCCACGAATTGTTACAGAAAGGGGTCTTGACAAAAATTCAGTCTATCCCTTGCCACGGATTTTCAGCCTTTTCTCGTTACAGAGAGGTGTATTTCAAGCCCTTTTTATTACAATTGGGAGACAACTTCTAAGATCTTTTACACTTGTGATTAGGCTGAATTACTTGCATAATCGTTGTATATAGGTTTTTATCATGCAGTCCCAAGGATTGTCGAACGTACACCAGGAGGTAAGATATGGGTAAAAAAAAGAAGAAGCAACGAGTTCACTCCGAAAATCTTGTCGCTTCGGCAGAAACTTCAGCCGATACTGAGATCAAGACAGACAAGGAAGTCACGGAATTACCCCAGATCGACACAAATGCCTACTGCATTCGAGCACCCAAAAACTTCCACTTGAGAGACATCGCCTGTGATGATGACGGCAAGTTAGGAGCCAAGAAGATCGGCAAAGCCGTTCTGGCGAATAACCAGGCCGCCATGTTTGGCCTCCAGGAACGTCTCTATGCTGAGAACAAACAGAGTCTTCTCATCATTTTCCAAGCTATGGACGCAGCGGGCAAAGATGGGGCTATCAAGCACGTGATGTCAGGCCTGAATCCCCAGGGTACCCACGTAACATCCTTCAAAGCCCCCAGCTCTGAAGAGCTCGACCGC
>JAAYZH010000321.1 GCA_012514965.1 Clostridiaceae bacterium
ACTCCGTTTTGTTCTTGTTCATCGATTCCGCTCTTTATGGGCTTTACGTCGGCCGGGCTGCCGATCGGCGTTTCGTTCTCGTTCTTGATCTCGTCGCCGATGGTGGATCTAGGTTCGCTCGTTCTCCTGATGGGAATCTTTGGCGCACCAGTCGCCTTCGTCTATGTCATCGCTGGTTTGATCATTGCCATTATCGGCGGTGCCATCATCGAGCGTATGCACATGGAGAAATATGTTGAGAGCTTTATTCTCAGCGCAGGCAGTGTAGACATCGAATCGCCGGAGCTCACGCTCAAGGATCGTCTGGTCTATGCCAAATACCAGATGCTGTCGACTCTGAAGAAGGTTTTCCCATATATTTTGATTGGTGTGGGCGTAGGCGCGATCATTCATAACTGGGTACCGGAAGTATGGGTCGCTTCGATCCTCGGCAGCCGCAATCCCTTTGGTGTGGTTTTGGCCACGATCCTGGGTATTCCGATGTATGGTGATATTTTCGGGACGATTCCGGTTGCGGAAGCACTGCTGGGCAAAGGCGCGCAGCTCGGTACGGTTTTGGCCTTCATGATGGCGGTTACAACACTCTCGCTGCCTTCTATGATCATGCTGCGTAAGGCTATCAAGCCCAAACTGCTGGGACTTTTCATCGCGATTTGCGCTGTAGGCATTATTCTGATTGGCTACTTCTTCAATCTTATTCAACCCTTTATCGTATAGGCAGACTCGTGGCTGCCGCGGCGGCTGCAGCAAATAAACACATAAGGAGAAATAGAAATGGGACTTTTCAACTTTGGCAAAAAGAAGCAAGAGAACGCGCCGGAGGCCGTGAAAGAAGCAGCTGTTCAGGCGAGCGCGAACACAGAGGCCGAGGCTTCGGTCAAGGTTCTTGGCAGCGGCTGCGCGCTCTGCGATCAGCTGGAAGCAGCAACAGTGGCTGCCCTTGGTGAGCTGGGTATGGATACCAGCATCGAGCACGTACGAGACTTTGCGGTGATTGCCTCCTACGGCGTCATGACTACGCCAGCCTTGGTAGTGGATGGCAAAGTGCTCTCGTACGGCAAGGTCCTGAAGAAGGATGAGGTCAAGATACTGCTGCAAAGAGCCAGGGGGTGAGTATGGTTAAGACCAAGAATGAGGGGATTAATCTCTTTCAGAAATACTTGACCCTGTGGGTCGCGATCTGCATGGGCCTAGGAGTCCTGATTGGCCTGTATCTGCCGGCTGTCCCAGAATTCCTACAGCGTTTTGAGTACGCCAAGGTCTCTACCCCGATCGCGATCCTGATTTGGGTCATGATCTACCCTATGATGATGAAGGTCGACTTTCAGAGTATCAGGAATGTCGGCCGCAATCCCAAGGGACTCTACACTACCTGGATTACGAACTGGCTGATCAAGCCTTTCACGATGTACGCGATTAGCGCTTTGTTTTTCTACGTGATCTTCAGCAACTTCATCACACCGGACGTGGCGAAAGGCTATCTTGCCGGCGCGGTTCTGCTCGGCGCAGCGCCTTGTACAGCCATGGTGTTTGTCTGGAGTACGTTGACCAAAGGCAACCCTGCCTATACGGTGGTCCAGGTGGCGACGAATGACCTGATCATCCTGCTTCTATTTGTCCCGATCGTGAAGTTCCTTCTGGGGATCGGCGATATCACAGTTCCTTGGAACACACTCTTTTTGTCTGTAATTCTCTTTGTGGTTATTCCTCTGACCGGCGGCATTCTGACTCGTTCGCTTGTTACGAAGCATCGCGGAGTCGAGTACTTTGAGAAGCAGTTCCTGCCGAAGTTTGACGGGGCGACCACGGTCGGCCTGCTGCTGATGCTGGTGTTCCTTTTTTCGGTACAGGCGCAGACCTTGGTGAATAACCCGCTGCATATCCTTCTCATCGCAGTACCTCTGACGATTCAGACGTTCCTGATTTTTTTCATTGCTTATGGAGCCGCCAAATGGCTCAAGCTCCCTCATAATGTCGCCGCGCCGGCCGGTATGATCGGTGCTTCGAATTTCTTCGAACTATCCGTTGCCGTTGCGATTGCGCTGTTTGGCGCGGGTTCGCCGGCTGCTTTGGCCACCACGGTCGGTGTCCTGACGGAAGTACCCATCATGCTGATTCTGGTCAAAATTGCCAACAAGACGAAGTCCAGCTTCCCCGAGAGTGCAACCACGGCTCGTGTGCAGGCTACGAAACAGGAGGGGGTCACCTTATGAGAATAATCGTTATCGGCGCTGTCGCTGCGGGTACATCAGCCGCGGCTAAAGCCCGGCGCAACGACGAAGAAGCCGAGATCATAATCTACGACAAGGATCGCTATATATCGTACTCCGGTTGCGGCATGCCCTACTATTTAGGGAAGCATGTTGAGAAAGCTGAAACGCTCACACCACGTGATCCGGCTTTCTTCAAGAAGAAGTACAACGTGGATGTCCTGGTCCGTCACGAGGTTCTTGGACTGGATGCTGCAGCCAAACAGCTTACCGTGAAGAACCTGGAGAGCGGCGAGGTCTTTACCGACCACTATGACAAGCTGGTCCTCGCAACCGGTGCCAAGGCTGTATTGCCCCCGCTGCCCGGTGTGCGCAAAGACCATGTCTTTGTCCTGCGCAATATTGTGGACATGAATTCTATCGATGCCTTTCTTACGCAGAAAGCTCCGCGGCAGATTGTGATTGTCGGAACCGGTTTTATCGGTCTGGAGCTTTGTGAGAACTTCGTTGAACGCGGTCTCGATGTAACGTTGGTGGAGATGCTGCCCCAGGTGACCCCGGGTCTCGATCCTGATATGGCTGTCTACGTTGAAGAAGAGCTGCTGCGCCATGGCGTCAAAGTTTTTACAGGTAATGGCGTTCAGGAGATTGGCGACGGCGAGGTACGACTAGCGAATGGGGAGACCCTGCCGGCGGACATGGTTATCATGGCGACCGGCGTCAAGCCGGAGGTCACACTTGCCCGCGAAGCCGGCCTGGAAATTGGCGAAACCGGAGCCATCAAGGTCAATTCACGTATGCAGACCAGTGACACAGATATCTATGCTTGCGGTGACTGCATTGAACAATTTCACGTGGTCACAGGGAAGCCTGTTTACAGACCGCTGGGTTCGACCGCGAACAAGACGGGCCGTATCGCAGGGGAGTGCGTGACAGGCGGAGAGCTCGAGTTCCGCGGCGTGCTGGGGACGGGAATCTTTCGGGTCTTTGATCTGGCGGTTGCGCAGACCGGCTTAGCGGAGCGTGAGGCTTTGGCCGCCGGGTATGACGTGCAGGTGTCACACAATATCAAGCCCAGTCGGGCTGCCTATCTAGGGGGCAAAGAACTCGTAATCAAAGCACTCGCAGACCGCGTAACGGGCCGTATACTCGGTGCGCAGATCATCGGCGAAGATGGTGTGGACAAACGGATTGATGTCTTTGTCACCGCAATCAGCTTTGGGGCCAAAGCTGAAGATCTCTTCCACCTGGATTTGGCCTACGCTCCTCCGTTTTCTACGACCAAAGATCCGGTCATGTACAGCGGTATGATTCTGGATAACGCGATTAGCAAACACAGAGCGCAGCTGACGGCCCGAGAAGTCCAGAATCTGCTTGATCAGGGCGAAAAAGTAACCATAATTGATACGCGTGTTACGGCCCAATTCGAGAAGGACCACATCGACACGGCTCTCAGCATCCCACACGAAATCTTCCGGGCCAGCATTTCTAAACTTGATAAAGACTCAATTCTGATCACGTACTGCAATAAGGGTGTTACCGGAAATGCAACCCAAAATATTTTGATCAATCATGGCTTTAAACGTGTTTTCAGTATTTCGGGCGGCCACAAAACATTCGCCCAGTGGCGGAAGCTGAGCAAGCAAGACTAGACTGACTTATGTCATAAGAGGCCCCTCGGCAGGGGGGCCTCTTATTTGTATTTCATTGTCCGATTGAAGTGGAATTGTGCTTCTGCTTACCGCCGTTTCGATTTGCGATATTCGATCGGACTCGAGCCGACAATTTTCTTGAATGTTTTCGAGAAATGGCTTAGGTCATTCATGCCAATGGCGGCGCCTACTTCGGCTACACTGCTGTCTGAATTTTGCAGCAGCTCCATGGCGTGTTTGATCTTCGTCATTTGAATGTACTGGGTAAGGGTCTGGCCGGTTTCGGCAACAAAGTGCGCGCTTAAATATGAAGGATTCAGCTTCGTGAACTCTGCCAAGTCGCTTAAACTAAGCTTCTCATGCAAATTCGACTTCACATATAAGATTACGCGTTGTACATGAAAAGAGTAGGATTGCAAGAGGGACTGACGGGCAAGGTCGGAGTAGGCCTTAATCATTCGCAGGGCCAAAGACTCTGGCGGTTTAGTCGCTTCTTCGGCGATCAAGGCGGCAAAATGACCGGAAATCGCGTCAATATAGTAGGGGTGGACAGCCAAAGTCTCTATGCTTTTGCGGAGAATTGTATTCATGATTGTCAAGTCGACAAGATTACGCTCACCTGTAGAACGGTATTTGCGTAATAAATTCACTTTGCTGATCATGTGATAGCTCTGCGCTGCTTCGAGGAAGTCTCCGCGCAACATGGCGGACGTAATTTGATTCTCCAGCCTGTAGCGGTTTTCGATGATCTCGATGTTTTTTGCATGTCTTCCGAATCTTCA
>JAAYZH010000322.1 GCA_012514965.1 Clostridiaceae bacterium
AGCGCCAGGCTAAGGCTGTCCAGGCAATACTCAAAGCTCTGGAGGAATAAGCATGGCAATTGCTCGCATGAAGAGACTGCAGATCATTGCTTCACGCTCGGATAAGTTTGCTCTGCTTAACTACCTTCAGGAGACCGGTGCAGCTTCTATCGAAACCGATTCAGAGCTGGATCGGCGATTCGAAGAGCTTGCCTTGGCTCCGGTTGAAGACGAGAACGCTCATTTCCGCATTCATCAGATTCCCTCTTACTGCGACCTTATGCACATTCTGCGGACACCTGACGATGCGCCGCATTTTCTGCACTTGGCCGTTTCTGAGGAGACGATTCGTGACTTAATCCAGGAGACTGCACGCTGGAAGGGACGCATTGAGAAAGCCTTGAAGGTTTTGCGGACTTATTCGACTGAGAAGAAACCTCTGTTTTCTGTCAAGCGAGTTACGTCTCTAGAAGAATGGTCGATGACAAGTCAGCAGCAAGAAGAACTCCTCTACCTAGTAGAATCGCTCGAAGAGGCGCTCAATGCTCGCGCCAGCGACGAGCAGAATCTAGCCGCCGCGAAGACACACCTACGCACGCTGGAACCCTTGAAGGAACTCGCTCTGCCCGAAGCTGTCAGCAGCGGCCGCATGCGCAGTACTACAGGCTACTTTAGCGATGAGGAAGGATATCAGGCGCTCCTGACAGAAGCAGGAGCTGCTGATCTGATCCTTGCCGGGCAGATCTATGCCCGTACGGAAGAACAGATTATTGTGCTGCTGGCTTGGCCTTATTCAGAAGACGACCGAATTAAGCGGATTTTGGCCGCCTCGGAGCTGCAAGCCTTCCCGGCTACGACTGACAATGAGCGTGAGGGGAATTTTCGCAAAGCTTACAAGAAGCAGGGCAAGCGCATTGAGATGCTCGAGCAGGAACTGGAAGGTCTCGAAAGCTCCATCGTCGAGAAGGCGGTTGCCATCAAGGATCTTGAGTTGCTCTCGGATATTTACGATACGGACGAAGTTCGACTCAAGGCTCTGCTCCAGTTGAATGAGAGCCGAAATCTTTTTGTGCTGAATGGTTTTGTTCCGGCAGACAATGTTGAAGAACTGCTTGCGGATTTGTCCTCGCGATTTGAATTGTGGGCGGGTGTGACAGATCCGGATCCTGCTGATGAATCCGTGCCGACCATCTTGAAGAATAGGGAATCCGTAGAGCCTATTGAGGCTATCATCAATACTTTCAGCCCGCCTAGCTACACTCAGGATTCTGATCCTTCACCAATCATGAATATTACTTATGCTTTTTTCTTCGGATCTATGCTGAGTGACATTGGCTATGGTTTGTTGCTGGCAATAGGCTGTTTCGTGGCACTCTACAAGTTTAAGGCTGAAGGCGGTATGCGCCAGATGCTCAAGGTGTTTGCATCGGGCGGACTGTTCGCAGTTGCTTTCGGTGTTGCCTACGGGAGTTTATTCGGCGACCTGCTGCCGGCTTTGACCGACGGCGCCATAAACTTGCCTGCTTTCTGGTTTAACCCCCTCGATGAGCCGATCACGCTGATGATCTGGTCGATTGTTTTTGGCGCAATACACCTTTTCATTGCTATGGGCATCGATATTTACAATAAGCTTCAGAGAGGCAATTGGTATGACGCAGCCTTTAGCGTCGCTCCCTGGTACCTGATCATAGGCGGTGTAGGCCTGCTGGCTCTTGGCATGTCTTTCGGAGCCTATGTCGCGATTGCCGGAGCTGCCATGATTCTGCTCATGAGTTCCCGGGACAAGAACCCCATCAAGCGCTTCTTCTCTGGTTTCATGAGTCTTTACAGTGTCACTTCCTGGCTCAGCGATCTTTTGTCCTACACGCGCATCCTCGCCTTGACTTTGGCCACCAGCGTTATCGCTATGGTTGTCAATATGATGGCAGCGATGATTGGCTGGCGCGGTCCGCAGATCATCTTCCTGGTCGTGGTTCTGCTTTTTGGCCACGGTCTTAATATCGCGCTGTCTACTCTCAGTGCTTATGTGCATTCTACACGTCTGCATTATGTCGAATTCTTTGGCCGCTTTTACGCCGGCGGAGGCAAGCTCTTTGCCCCCCTGCAGTATGAAGGCAAATACACCAGAATTGCATACCCCAAGCATCTCACTGCCAACTCTGCCAAAGAGTAAAGCAGTTTAGATAAATACACACATATACGGAATTTACAGGAGGAACTATGAATTTAGAAATCACACAGGTTGCATCAGCCATTGACTGGTCTCAAATGCTTAGCGGCGGCACACTTGCTCTCTTGGGCGGCGTTCTGGCGGCTACTTTCTCCGGCATCGGTTCGGCCAAAGGCGTACGTCTTGTGGGTTCGGCTGCTGCAGGCGCTCTGACCGAGAAACCGGAATTGTTCGGCAAACTCGTTATTTTGCAGGCTTTGCCCGGCACACAAGGTATTTACGGCCTCTTGGTCTGGTTCTTTATCATGCAGTTCGCGGGCTTCTTTAGCGGCGCGGCAGCGAATCTGTCGCTTGCTCAAGGTATGCTCTATTTTCTCGCCTGCATGCCCATGACCGTAATCGGCTACTTGTCAGCCATTCATCAAGCCCGTGTGGCAGCTGACGGTGTTCACCTGGTCGCAAAGAATCCTGGTGATCAGTCCAAAGCGATCATTCTCTCGGCCATGGTTGAGACCTACGCCATCTTCGCGCTCTTGGTCACAGTATTGTCGATCATCATGATCAACGGCTTGTTTTAATTGACCAGGCACAGGTAGGGAGAAGCACAATGGATGGAGTAGAGGCGCTGCGCAAGCGCATACAAGACGAAACCGAGTCTGCGGCTCAAGGTCTGCTCAGCAGCGCGAATCAAGAACGCTATGCGATTTTGACTGAGGCACGCCGCGAAGCGGAACGCATTACAGCGGAGAATGCCGCTCGCAGCGAGCGTCTTGCCAAAGAGCAGGCGATTCAGCGACAGGCAGAATCCCGAATGGCCTCTAAACGAGAAATTTTGCAGGCCAAGCAGGATGTCCTGCTCGGTACAATGGCGGCGGTGGGTAAGGCCCTCAAGGCTTATACGCCTGAACAGAGGCGTGCCCTCTATGCTGCCTGGCTGCAGAAAGCCGGAGCTGCGGACCAAAGCATTGTGATTAGCAAGACAGATCAGGTCTGGATGCCGGCTTTCCTTGAAGAAGCGTATCCCAAGCTCAAGGTCGATGCTGAAACAGGCGATTTTGCAGGTGGTTTTATCCTCGGTGATGGACGCACCTGGCAGGATTATCGTTTTGAAGCGGTGTTGGCGCAGGATGAGAAGCGTTGGCTGAGTATGGCTGCCGGCATCTTGTTCCCGGAGAATTCCGAGGGGAGTACAGCCGATGCAGAGTAAGACCAGTAATTCAGTATGGTTCCGTGAGCCGCCGCTGGATGAGCGTTTTGCTGCAGCGACCGGGCGTGTTCGCGTGCTGGAAGACAGCATGCTTAACGCCGAGGATCTTCGTCGTCTGTCTGACCCAAGCGTCGGATTTGCCCAAAGGGCCGAGCTGCTCGAGAAGGCCGGATACAGCGGAGAAGGTACACTTGAGAGCCGCGTGATTGAAGGCAGAGATCGTCAGGATCTTCTTTTGAGAGAGTTGACGATCGGTACCGTACTGGGTACGTTTTTGCTTCTGGATCAGGATTACCACAATGCCAAGGCGATTGTACGTTATATCCGACTCCGCCAAAGTGAAATGGACGAGGTGTCTACACGCGTCCACTCTGCTGATGACAGCAGCCAGGGTGGCTCTACGACGGAGACGCTTCCGGCAAAATTACATAACCTAATACGCGAGACTGCCCCGACTCCGCCGGAAAAGCTTTTTGAACTGCTGCTCCACATGATCAATGAAGGCGCGACCACGGAGGCTCCTCCCGGAATGCGACCTCTTTTCTACGAACATCTTCGCAGGATCGTTGCCCAGATCGGCACGAATTCGGATCTTGTCACGACAGATCTGTTGGCTGATAAGCTTTGGTTCGCAGAAATGATCGCAATCGCGGGAGCCCGTGAGACCGGCAAGATGAGGCCTTTCCTCACGGATTACATCTCCATTCTGGCAGACAGCGCGAACTTTGAGACCTTTTTTCGTTTGCGTCGCAGCCGTGGAAGCAAAAGCTTTTTGGCAAGCGCATTGGTTCCCGGGGGTACCACGCTTCCGGAGACTTTCGTGGAACATTTTTATGCTGAATCCCAGGCGCTTGTTCCACTTTGGCAACGCAGCCTTTTGGCCGATGTGGCAGCAGATTTGCCTGAGTACTCGGACAGCGAAGACATCTGGAGCTATGGCTTGAACGCGGACTTGGTGCTGCTTAAGCTAGCTGCCAAAGGCAAGGAAAGCACGGCAGGCGCGGAAGCGATCACCGGGTTTTGGCTGGGTAAGCGGCTGGAAGCGAAGAATATCCGAATTGTTCTTCAAGCGATTGCCCGCGGCCTGGATGGTGACGAAATTCGCAAGCTTTTGCGGCCGGCTTACAAGGGGTACCGCTTATGAAATACGAAATTGCAGTGATTGGAGATACCGGAAGTGTGATCGCATTTCGTGGTTTGGGTTTTACGGTAGTCCCGATTGAAGACGATACAGGGGCAGAAGGAGAGCTGTACAGACTGATTGACAGCAAGCGTTTTGCCATTATTTACATTACGGAGCCTTTGGCCAGGCGCTGCAGTAAAGTCCTGAGCCGTTACAGCGCTCATGCTACGCCGGCAATCATCCTGATTCCGGCTTCCAACGACAGTGGAGGTTATGCCATGGCAAACCTCAAGCAGTCGGTGATACGCGCGGTAGGTTTTGACGTGTTGGCCAATAAAAAAGAAGGCGGAGAGAGCAAGAATGAGTAAAGCAAATGAACATGGACAGGGTCTGATCCGCAAAATTGCCGGTCCTTTGGTCGTAGCCCAGGGCATGCGTGATGTGCGAATGTTTGACGTGGTTCGCGTGGCTGAGGTTGGTTTGATCGGCGAAGTCATCGAGATTCATGGTGACCAGGCGTCTATTCAAGTATATGAAGAAACTGCCGGCTTGAAACCGGGTGAAACGGTCGTGAGCACGGGTGTGCCGCTGTCCGTCGAACTGGGACCGGGTATGATCGGTGAGATGTTTGATGGAATTCAGCGCCCTCTGCAGAAATTACGTACCATGGGCGGCAACCGCATCAGCAGAGGTGACTCGAGTCCCTCGCTGGACCGCGAGAAAACCTGGACTTTTCAACCGAAGTTCAAAACAGGGGACACGGTTCAGGCTGGTGACATCCTGGGTACGGTTCAGGAAACCAGTGTTATCGAGCACCGGATCATGGTACCGGCAGATGTTGTGGGACTCTGGGAAATTGCCTCGATCGCAGCGGCTGGCGACTATAAGGTAGAAGATGAAATCGCTCTCCTTAAACGTGAGGGCGAAAAGGATCTGTCCGTCAACATGTTTCAGCGTTGGCCTGTGCGACGTTCCCGGCCGCATGCCGGTAAGAAGAGCCCGAACGAGCCGCTGGTTACCGGTCAGCGTGTCGTCGATACGTTCTTCCCTATCGCAAAGGGCGGTACAGCCGCAGTTCCCGGTCCGTTCGGAAGCGGCAAGACCGTTATTCAGCACCAGCTGGCGAAATGGGCTGATGCGGATATCGTCGTCTACATTGGCTGTGGTGAACGCGGCAACGAAATGACCGACGTTCTGATGGAATTCCCCGAATTGATTGACCCGAAAACCGGACGCTCCATGATGGAGAGAACCATCCTTATCGCCAATACCTCAGACATGCCGGTTGCGGCGCGTGAGGCTTCCATCTACACAGGTATAACCATCGCCGAATATTTCCGGGACATGGGTTATTCTGTTTCCATCATGGCTGACTCGACCTCACGCTGGGCAGAAGCCCTTCGCGAAATGTCCGGCCGCCTTGAGGAAATGCCCGGTGAAGAAGGCTACCCTGCGTACTTGGGTTCGCGCTTGGCACAGTTCTACGAACGTGCCGGTTCGGTAACCTGTCTGGGCAGCGATGGCCGTGCCGGCTACTTAACTGCTATCGGCGCTGTCTCACCTCCGGGCGGTGACATGTCTGATCCGGTGGTGCAGGCAACACTGCGTATCGTCAAGGTGTTCTGGCGCCTGGATTCAAACCTCGCCTACAAGCGCCATTTCCCGGCTATCAACTGGATCCAGAGCTACTCGCTCTATGCGGATAACCTGGTTGAGTATATGAATGACGAGATTGATCCTGAATGGGGCAAAAATCGCAGCGAAGCCTTGAGCCTGCTGAGCGAAGAAAGCCGCCTCGAAGAGATCGTCCGTCTGGTCGGTATGGACTCTCTGTCTTTTGAGGATCGTCTGAAAATGGACGTCGCCCAGTCGATTCGCGAAGACTTCCTCCACCAGAACTCCTTCCATGATGTAGATACCTATACTACATTGGACAAGCAGTATCGACTTTTGGCCTTGATCATGCACTACTATGAGCTGGCTCAGAAGGCCGGCCGCCGCGGTGTTTCGATTCGCCAAATGTCTGCCCTGCCGCTTCGGGAAGATATCGGCCGTTTTAAGTACGTAGAAGAAATGAACATTGAGCAGGAGTATCAACGTCTGCTTGCCGAGTTGGATCGCCAAATCCCAGAGCTGGCAACGGAGAGGTAATTATGCAGAAGATATACCGTACGATTGAAGAAGTAGCCGGCCCGCTGATGCTGGTCAAGGGCGTCAGCGATGTAGCCTTTGACGAGCTTGGCGAAATTGAGCTTTCCAATGGCGAGCGCCGCGCCTGCCGCGTCCTGGAGATCAACGGCAGCGATGCTCTGGTACAGCTTTTTAACCATGCTATGGGGATCAACATTCAGGAAGGCCAAGTGCGTTTCCTGGGGCATGGCCTGGAACTGGCTGTGGCTCCGGACATGCTCGGTCGTGTATTCGACGGCATGGGCCGCCCGATTGACGGCGCACCTCCGATCATTCCGACGGACTTGCGGGATGTCAACGGCCAGCCCATGAACCCGGTGGCTCGCGATTATCCCAACGAATTTATCCAGACCGGAATCTCAGCCATCGACGGGCTGAATACCCTTGTCCGCGGACAGAAACTGCCGATCTTCTCGGCTTCAGGCTTGCCGCACAACCAGTTGGCAGCCCAGATTGCCCGTCAGGCCAAAGTTCGCGGTGATAACGAACAGTTCGCCGTTGTTTTTGCCGCCATGGGTATCACCTTTGAAGACGCCGATTATTTTATCCGTGACTTTAACCGCACCGGTTCGATTGAGCGCACGGTTCTCTTCCTGAACCTGGCGGATCAGCCTCCGATCGAGCGTATCGCTACGCCGCGCATGGCGTTGACCTGCGCTGAGTATTTGGCCTTCGAGCTGGACATGCAGGTGCTGGTCATTTTGACCGATATGACCTACTACGCGGAAGCATTGCGTGAAGTCTCTGCTGCGCGCAAAGAAGTACCCGGACGCCGCGGCTATCCCGGATACCTCTATACGGATCTGGCTTCTCTGTACGAAAGAGCCGGTCGTCTGCAAGGGAAGAGGGGCTCTATTACGATGATGCCGATCCTGACCATGCCGGATGATGACAAGACCCATCCCGTGCCTGACTTGACCGG
Source organism: Clostridiaceae bacterium (assembly GCA_012514965.1). GTDB lineage: Bacteria > Bacillota > Clostridia > Saccharofermentanales > Fastidiosipilaceae > JAAYZH01. Next base: position 7,592 of record JAAYZH010000322.1, read on the forward strand.
ATACATCACGGAGGGTCAGATCATTCTGGACCGCCAGCTCTACCAGAACAACATTTTGCCGCCGATCGACGTGCTGCCTTCGCTGTCGCGTTTGAAGGACAAAGGAATTGGTGAGGGCAAGACCCGCGCCGATCACGCTGACGTAATGAATCAGCTGTTCGCAGCCTATTCACGCGGTCGTGACGCCCGTGAGCTTTCAGTCATTCTCGGTGAATCGGCTCTGTCCGACCTGGATAAGATCTACGCGCACTTCTCGGATGAGTTCGAGGCAAACTACCTGAATCAGAGCTTTACCTACAGCCGTGATATTGAGGAAACCATGAAAATCGGCTGGAGACTTCTGCGTCTGCTGCCATCGTCCGAATTGCGCCGTGTCAACAGCAAGTGGATAGAAAAGTATTACAAGAATGAGGATTAAGCAGCATGGCAAAGCGTAGAGTAAGTCCCAATCGCATGGAACTTATGAAGCTCAACAACGAGCTTCGTACGGCCAGGCGCGGTCATCGCTTGTTGAAGGACAAGCGGGACGGTCTGATGCAAAAATTCCTGGAGATTCTGGATGAGACCCTTGCCAAACGCAACGAATCAGATCTTTTGCTCCAGAAAGCGGCTGACTCCATGGCCCTCGCATCTTCGGTGATAGACCCTGAGGTTCTCATGCAGACCATGCAGCTAAGCACAGAGCCGTTGCAGGTACATGCCGAGACACGTTCGATTATGTCGGTGCAGGTCCCGGTGTTTACCCTGCCGCAACTAGAGGCAATGAAGCGACGCGAGAGTGAGCTCGAAAGCGATAACCGTGATGACAATCCGGATCGAGGAACAGAGGAGGTGTCTGAGGATAACACAGGATCTTTCCTTGGCTACGGCATGGTTCAGACGACCGGTGACATCGATATCGCTTTTGACGCACTGACAGAAGCCTTGAAGCCGCTGCTTGAACTGGCTACGCTGGAGAAAACCTTGCAGATTTTGGCTGTCGAACTGGAGAATACACGCCGGCGCGTAAATTCGCTTGAGCATGTCTTGATCCCCGAATTGCAGCAGACTATCCGCGAAATTCGCATGAAGATGGATGAGAATGAGCGTGATAACCTCACCCGTTTGATGAAGGTCAAAGACATGCTGGTCGAACAGGAGATCGAGGCAAGGCGCAAGGCAGACGAGAGAAGTCGCCTGGCCGAGGCATAACCCCATTACGAACTGTGGAATTTTTAAGCTGGCGTTTGTCTGCAGAGTCTGCTAAAGTAGTGAAGATTTGTCTTGTTCTAGTTGTTGTAGCTCTACTTGTGTAGTTTACGATAATACTTTTGAAGCAGTAGGAGAAGAAGTATGCATGTTCATGATTTTTTAGCTTTTTTTATTCCTTATGTTGCGGGGACTGTAGAGCTAATTGGTTTAGCGATTATTACGATCGGCGTAGTCTTCGCTATCTACTATTTATTTAAAAACCATTTCGATTTCAATTGCCGCGAAGTGAAAATCAGTTTGGCTCAATCTCTTGTCTTAGCCTTGGAGTTTAAATTGGCAGCTGAAATTCTCTATTCTGTGACGATCAACACCACCGAGGAACTCATAAAGCTGGCATCCATCGTGTTGCTGCGGGCCTTTATTACGTATCAGCTTCACTGGGAAATCAAGTCGAGTGAAACACATGAGGATCAATTCGTCTATGCAGACAAACCCCCCAAGAAATCTGCGAAGAGTGAAGAGTAAAGCAGCAGTAAGAGAGGAATGGTCATCACCATTCCTCCTTTTTTTGGTTCGCCCAGCATGGGCGCAAACTAATCGGTGAAAGACCGTAGCGTACCCTGATAGTGGGAAACGCACAGCCAAAGACAAGGGTGTCCATCGTGAGGTGGAATCTGAAGGAAGTCGGCGG
>JAAYZH010000323.1 GCA_012514965.1 Clostridiaceae bacterium
ACAAAGCCGGCGAAGGTTGCGGTCTTTGGTTCTGCAGTCTCGTTTAGCGACAATGTTTTGCTGACTTACATGCAGAACGCAGGCAATTATCTTTTGGCCAACAGCGCTATGTCTTACATGAGCAATCTTGAAGAAAACGCCGACCAACCGCTCTTGATCCAACCCAAGGAGATTGTCAGCTATTCAATTTCTCCGCAGAGTCAGGGCAGCACACAAATCGCGAGCATCTTCTTTATGGTTGTACTACCGCTGGCCTTAGGCGTGGTTGCGTTGATGGTGTATCGCCGCCGCAAGAGTCTCTGATAGCAATGAGAGGTAGATAGAATGAAGAAAACCCGTTCTCTAATATTCATGGTGGTCGTTCTCGCATTCTTGGTCGGCGGCTTCGCTTTATGGCAAGTGCTTGGGAAACCTGGTACAGAAATTGAGCCGACAACAGCTCCCACGTACCAAAGCAAGGATCCGCTAGTCTCTCTAAAAGCTGAGGATGTTGCTCGTATCGTTTTGCGCAACGATGCCGGAACGATCGAACTAAAGCCTGTTTGGGCACAGCCAACCCCTGCCCCGACAACGACTGCCACATCCGAACTCCCCGTGACAGGTGCTGCCAAACCCACACCGGCACCCATCTTGCATTGGGAATTGGTTTCGCCTCAGTTGGAAGGACTCTCGGATGCTTTTGTTGATAAAATGGGCAGCGACCTGCTGATCCTGACTATAGTTGACGAAATCGGTGCGAAAGCTGCCTCTGAATTGTCGCAATTCGGATTGGCCGAACCTGCCGCGACGGTTGTATATGAATTAAACAGCGGTGCTAAAATCGAAGCAGCTCTGGGCGCAAAGGTATCAGCCTCGGAGTCCGCCCGTTATTATGCGATGAGCAAAGGCGAAACAGACAGCCGAGTTGTTGTGGTTACTTCAGTCGCTGAAAAATTGCAGAAAAGTGCCTTAAGCCTTCTGGACCGCAATGTTGTTAATCTCACCGTTGAAGATTTGTACTCGTTTACTCTGCAGCGGGAAGGTGAAGAATTTCTCTTAAGCGGCGTCAGTCTCCCGGTCGAAACAGTAGGCCAGGATGGCAGCAAAGTCACTCTGCAAGACTGGCAGATGAAAACACCGATTGAGTGGAAAGCAAATGCCACGAATATCACCAATTTTTTGACCGAAGTTGTTCAGCTCCAAGCAGAGGAGTTCTTCGAGTATTCAGCTGAAAAATTGGCGTCGTATGGCCTCGATAAGCCGCAATACAAGATCACGCTGCGAAGTGCGGAAGGTGATAAGGTTCTGCTGATCGGGCAGGCAAAGTCAAGCAATGAAGCGTATGCGATGCTAGAAGGTCAAGCGCAGTTGTTTTCTTTTAACCGTTCGGTACTGACCCAGGCTGGCATCCCCGCAATCGATTTTTACGATTCGTTCGCTGCCCTGGTCAATATCACTGACGTAGGCAAGTTGACGGTTACACTGGATGGAGAAGAATATCTCTCGACCATCTTCAATCCCACCAGAGCTGAAACCGATGCCGCCAAGGCCAAAGGCGATCCCGAACCAAAACCGGCCTATACACTGAACGGCAAGGATGCCAATGTCATAAATGACAATGATGACAATCTTTTCACTCGCTATTATCAAACTGTGATCGGGGTGACTTTGGCCGGATTCGATCCGGATGCCTCGCCAAAAGCTGATCAAGCCATCTACACGGTACAGTACGAGATGCGGAACGAGAATCCGGATATTCAGCTGGCTTATGTTGCGAGAGATGCTCAGACCTTGTACCTGCTGAAGAACGGCGAATACACCGGTTTCTATGTCGATCAGGACAAATTTACTGCTGACAGCAATATTGACTCGCCCGGTGTTAAACTGGCTATAGAGATTTTGCAGGCGGAAATTACCGCTCAGCAAACGGCTGCCACCACCACGGCTGTTGAGACATCTGAAAGCACAGGGACAAGCAGAACGGAGAATTAAATGGCGCAAACTCAGAAGCCGAAATTTACGCCTGAAAGGCGAGGGCTGGGGCTGATTATAGCTGCAGCCTTTGCTCTTGTTCTCTTGTTGCTTTTCCTGGTGGCTGCAATGCCGCGAAGCTTATTTTTGTCAGCCAAAGCGGAAGAGGCTGACTTTCTATCCTTGAACACTGAGGAAGCGTTTCGACTCGAAGAAGGTGTGGCCGTGCAGATGTATCCCTTTAACAGCGATCATCTGGTGAAAGTCACCAATGAACTGGTCAGTTATGTCTCCTTTAAGGGCAGCGAGGAACAAGCTGTTCAGATCAATTGTCCGACACCGCTGGTGACGATCAACGGGGACTATATACTCGTTTCTGATCTGGGTGGTTATCGTTTCTATTTGCTTGATGGTCAGGGACTGGTTCTGCAGGGCAAAACATCCGCTCCGATCCGTTCTGCTGCTGTATCCTCCAGCGGTAAAACCGCTTTCATTATGGAAGAACTCCATACAAAAGGCGTTTTGCGTGTTCTGGACGAAAAGGGCAAGCACATGCTCGATTGGCGTGTGCGGGATCGTTTGCGATCCGGCTATGTGATCAACATGGCTTTTTCACAAGATAACACAGCGATTGATGTGAGTCTGCTCAACACGGATGGAGCTTCCTTGCAATCGATCTTGACACGTATGGATCTCACGAACGCGACGATCGCTTCGAGCATCGTACAGCCGGACCCGACAGCGTACCCGTTACTCTTTTCTGCTGCTGATAGCCGGGTTCTTATGGTTAGCAGTGAATCAGTTGTCCAGAACCGGGGGGCTGGGGCGGATGCCTGGTTGAACTTCTACCGTATTCAGGAAGTTGCCGTAGATGCGGCGGGAATGGCCTTGCTTGCTAGTCCGCAGCCGGGTGAGGTCCCTTCACTCTACTTTTTCCCCTTTGACGACAGCGGCAATGCCAATCAGGGATCAGCGAGCACGGGCACACAACTTGGACAAGGAGCTTTTGCTTTGGAAGCGTCGTATGGGCACATTGCGGTTGCCAGCGGTGACGGAGTCTATATTCTGCGTCAGAATAACCTCAGCGAACCGAATTATTTTGCCTGCGGCAGCCCGGTCATCCGCCAGAAATTTCTGTCTGAAAGTCATTTGTTGATAATCTGCCGGGATAGTGTGCAGATCATCCGGGTGTAGTATGGAAAGAGAATATAAGTTTTATTTCCCGCCCTTGCTTGACCTGGCAACGGTCCAGGCTGATTCGTTTTGGATACAATGGAAGCATGGGCCCTGGACCCGCACCCATCATCGTGCAACTTACTACGATGACAATGCCGGATATCTCAATCGAGCCGGTATTGCGATACGGCTTAGGCAAGAAGGCGATGCCTGCATCTTGACAATCAAGGCACCCGGTTCGGCAGAAGGCAGCTATTCTGAACGTCAGGAATGGAATTTCCCGTGGCAGGGTAAGAGGCCTCAGCTCGTTGAAGTGCGTGACCTTTTACTAGATCAAGCAGAAACGGAAAGGGTTGTCAGTATTCTGGAACAGCTGGAACAGCTGGATTCGGAGCCACTTCTAAGCGATCTTCGTACGGATGTCTACCGTACCGAGGCTTTGTTCGAATTAGGCGACAGTATGGCTCTGGTTTCCATGGACAGTGGTAACCTTTACGGCGGAGCGCTCAGTGAGCCTTGTCTGGAGCTGGAAGTCGAATTTGTATCCGGAAGCGAATCTGCCTTCCACAAGGCAGTTGACGCTATACAGGCACATTTCTCACTCCTTACGGATGTGCAAAATAAATTGGCACGTTGCTTGGCTTTGCGACGCAAGACCATGCAAAATACCTCCGACGACGTTCAGGCGGGGGCAGCCCTGTGAAACAAGCAGCTCGTTTTGATATCGTCATTGTAGGCGGTGGCGCTGCGGGCTTGTTCGCCGCGGATCGCCTTCTGAGTGAGAAAGCAGACTTGAATCTGCTGATTATCGAGCGCATGTCTGCCCTTGGCAAAAAGATTCGGGCAACAGGTAACGGTCGCTGCAATCTAGCTCCGGCTGCATTTACCCTTGCCTCTCTCCATAGCCATGCTCCTGGACGAGTGGCAAATATAATGGCCGATTATTCGCCGGAACAGACCCTGGACGATTTTGAGGCCAAAGGCCTGCCCCTCCGCCGAGTCGGGGATGGGTGGTATCCGGCTAGTCT
>JAAYZH010000324.1 GCA_012514965.1 Clostridiaceae bacterium
ATACCTACCTCCTCTTCTGTTCCATGAGCGGCGGGTTTTGGTATTCCGATGATCTACACAGCTGGGACTTCCATGAGACTCCTGAACTTCCGATCTACGACTACGCGCCGGACGTACGCGAAATCAATGGGCAGGTGGTCTTCAGCGCCAGCCGCCGCGGCGAGGCTTGTCAGATTTTCCGCAGCCCTGATCCGCTGACTACCCCCTTTGAAGTTGTCAGTGCGCCTTTTGACTTCTGGGACCCGAATCTTTTCCAGGATGATGATGGCAGAGTCTACCTCTACTGGGGCTGTTCCAGCAAGGAACCCCTCTACGGCATCGAACTGGATCCCGAGAACCTGCTCCCTATCGGAGACAAGACCGTACTTTTTGGCGAAAACGAAGCTGCTCATGGCTGGGAACGCAAAGGCGAAAACAACCACATGCCACCGCCGAAAAAACCACGTGACTTCATGATCCGTCTGGCCGTCGGAACCAAACCCTTTATCGAAGGCGCCTACATGAACAAGGTAAACGGACAATACTACCTGCAGTATGCTGCGCCTGGCACAGAGTGCAATGTCTATGCCGACGGTGTCTACCTTGCAGACACTCCCCTCGGGCCTTTCCGCTACCAGGATCACAATCCATTCTCAAGTGTCCCGGGCGGTTTTGCCCAAGGTGCCGGACACGGCAGCACATTCCAAGACAAGGCCGGTAACTGGTGGCACGTAACGACCATGCGTATCTCGGTCAACGAGAACTTCGAACGGCGTATCGGCCTTTTCCCTTGCGACTTTGACGCGGACGGCAACCTGTACTGCAATCAGAATTTTGCTTGCTATCCGCAGTCTCTGCCGCTTGGCCGGCGAGAAGACATGGACCGCATCACTCCTGCCATGCAACTCCTCTCGATCAACGCGGCCGCCAGTGCTTCTTCCAGTCAACCCGCAAACCCGCCAAGCTTAGGCGTCGATGAAGACATCCGCACCTGCTGGGCAGCCAAGCGAGATGACAACTCACCCTGGTATCAGCTTGACCTAGGCACGGCCAAAACCGTCCAGGCTGTTCAGATCAACTTCGCTGACCACAAGCTGCCTATGCAACCGTTGGACAAAAAGGCTTCCCACAAAGACACCGTCGGCTATCGCATAATCCAGACCAGCCCTCAACAGACCTGCTATCTGCTGGAAGGCAGTTTGGATGGCGAGCACTGGACCCTGTTGCGAGACACCCGCGCTGCCGGCACGGACTATACCCATGACTTTTTCGTCCTAGACAAACCCCAATCTCTGCGCTACCTGCGAGTACGCGACATTGTACTCGCCATGGGCGGTGTTTCAGCAATCAGTGGTTTGCGCGTGTTCGGAATCGGTGACGGAGAATCACCACGCCAGGTCGCAGACATAGAAGTTGCCCGCTCTGCTGATGGCCTCAATCTCTACCTCAACTGGTCTGCGGCACCGGGAGCGCAAGGCTACAACATCCGCTACGGGATAGCCGCGGACAAGCTTTACAACAGCTGGCAGATCTGGGACCGCTTAAGCCTGGATCTCAGCCTGATCAACGCCGGCCAAAGCTATTGCCTCGCCATCGACAGTTTCAACGAGAACGGTGTCACGCCGGGGAAGATAATCTCGATCAACTAGTTCTCGTGCTGCGGAAACGAGAAGAAACATCGCAAGTTCATTTGCCCCTCAGATCGCGACGAAAATTGCCTCAACAGCACCCGGAAATGGCAACATTCGCCGCTGTACGACCTCCCCGGACGAATACCGGCGAAAATTGCCACAGCAGCACCCGGAAAACAACAAGAGCCACCGATAACCACAAAAGCAGCGTCAAAAACCCAACCACCCTCGACCACCCAACCACAACCCACCCGCAGCAGACTGCAGAATTTCTAAACAGGAGAATGTAGAATGGATTTACGGAATTTTTTCATCACCACCGAACGCCCCTACACGGAAGGCACCGTCGAAGTGTTCCAGCAGCAAGTCACGGTCAGGAATCTGCAAAGGGCCACTTTGCAGATTACCGCCCTGGGACTCTACGAAGCGGAGATCAACGGCCGCAAGGTCGGTGACGCGCTGTTCACACCCGGATACACCTACTATCCTCGCAACTTACACTGCCAGACCTACGATGTTACAGAACTTCTGCAAGCCGAATCCCTGCTCACGGTATATCTTGCCCAGGGCTGGTACTGTGGGCGCTTTACCTTCGATAACAAGACGCAGATTTACGGAAGCAGGCCGGCTGCGGCCTGGGTGCTCACAATCGAGGACGCTGACGGGACTAGCGTTTATCGCTCGACCCCCGAAACCGTGCAGGTTCTCGCGAGCCCTTACGAATACGCCGGCTTCTACGATGGTGAAATCTACCGGGCGGACGGGAGCAGCCACGCGATCTTCCCGCCCGTTGCCTATGACGGCCCCCTGCCCGAGATCATTGAAGAGGCGGACATGCTCGTGCGCATACGCGAAACGATCCCCGTTCAGGAAGTAATCCACCGCGGGGATGTCACCGTGCTTGACTTTGGCCAAAACCTCGCCGGCATCGTCACAATCGACCCGCTTCTCATGAAAAGCGACACGCTAAGGCTCCGGCACGGCGAGCTGCTCAATGCCGACGGCAGTCTCTACACAAACAACCTGCGCAAGGCAAAAGCGGAAATCGTTTACCACAGAGGCAGCAGCCGGGAACGCTATCGTCCCCGCTTCACCTACATGGGTTTTCGCTATGTTGAACTCTCCGGCGCGGACTACACGGACGGCCTGCTTACTGCCTATGCCATCCACTCTGACCTGGAACGCACGGGCCACTTCACAAGTGAAAATCCGCTTGTCGACCGGCTCTACCGTAATCAGGTCTGGGGCCAAAAATCGAACTACGTCGAAGTGCCGACAGACTGTCCCCAGCGCGACGAACGCATGGGCTACACGGGTGACGGGCACGTGTTCGCCCTGACCGGGGCCTATAACTTCGACACCGAAGCCTTCTGGAAGAAATTTCTCAAAGACATCCGCTACAGCCAGATGGATAACAGCGAAGGCTACGTCGCCGCCTCGATTCCAGCCCTCGGCAAAGCCGGAATCGGCTTCATGAGCATGCTCGGCTGGGGCAATGCCGTCTGCATTCTGCCCGAACTCCTCTACCACCAGTACGGCACCGAGGAGCCTCTTCGCCAGCAGTACACCAGCATGAAGCAATTCGTCGAGTGCGAAATCGCGAAGATGGGCGGTCTGCTGGGCAAAAAAGACCTCTGGCTGGGCCCGAGCCTCGGCGACTGGCTCACCCTGGGCCGTGATGTCAAATACATGGCCATGCACAACGGGCCGGTCTCGAACGCCTTTCTCGTCAACGACCTGCGTATCATGGTCTGGGCCGCCGGTCTGCTCGGCCACCCTGAAGACGCAGCCCGCTACCAAACCCAACTCGACAAGACCCGCAGCGCCTACCTGAAAGCCTTCGTGAAGCCAGACGGCAGCCTGAAGGACGATTACCAGGGTGCCTACATTATGGCCCTCCAGATGGTGATCCCTCGCGGTGATCTCTGGAACAAAGTCTTCGCGAAGCTCATTGCCAAGATTAAAGAAGAAGGCATGCAAACGGGCTTTTTTGCCACCGAACACATCCTGCCGCTGCTGGCCGATAATGGCCAGGCAAAGCTGGCCTTTGACCTCCTCTTGCA
>JAAYZH010000325.1 GCA_012514965.1 Clostridiaceae bacterium
CGCGCTCTGCAATTTTTCTAGATTTTTGGCCAAATCGGGGCCTGATTTCCCGTGCAAATTTCAAATGAATAGAAACGTTTCCAAGTCCTCCTATATAATCGATAATAAAAAAAATAATTTTTCGAGGAGGTCGAAATGAAGCAGACAAGCCGCGCGCTCAGCGTTATTCTGAGTCTTGTTTTTTTCCTGAGCCTGGGTTTTACGCCTCAGCAAATGATTCGCGCCACCGAAGCCCCGACTGGTGATAAGGTCGAGCTGATCGTACATTACCAGCCTGCTGCAGAAGATGAAGCGTACAGCTGGAAACTGTGGATCTGGGGTGAGGGACTGCCCGGCGCTGTCTATGAGTTTGACAGCGAGGATCGTTTTGGCCCGATGGTGACGCTGCAACTCCCTGCTGAATGGGGCAAGATCGGGGTTATTGCCCGCGGGGACGAAGGTTCTCGCGAATGGGCGAAACAGACCATGGACCTCTTCCCCACCATCAAAGACGGCAAGGCTGAGATCTGGCTCCGGGGTGTCGAAAAGCAGATCTACTATGAGGAGCCTGCGGCCGCACCGGCACAGGCACCGACCGAAGTAACGCTGAAAGTCCACTACATCCGTTACTCGGATCAGGACTACGAGTTATGGAACATCTGGACCTGGGTCGGTGATCAAGACGGACAGCGGATTGACTTCACCGAACAAGACGAGAACGGACCTGTCGCGGTGATCAAGCACAGCGACGCTGCCGGGATAGAAAGTGTTGGATTCATTGTGAGGAAATCGGAAGACGGCAACGATTGGGCTGCCAAAAACACATCTGCCGATGTGATTGTCTCGAATTTGGCCGAGGGTGAGCAGGAGATCTGGATCGCGGAGAATGATCCCACTCTCTACTTCTCGTACGACGAGATCCCCGAAGTCATTCTCAATGTCAGCATGCTGGATGAGCGCACAGCCGAGGTGAAGCTGACCTCAGCGGTCACCCCGGCGGAGGCTGCCCAGCTACAGGTCACCGGAGCCGTGGTCGAGGCAGTCGAGCTGAAAACGTCTGAAGCGGTTCTGGACAATCTCTTGCTCGTTCGCTTCAGTGAAGCGGTGGAGCCATCACAGGATCTGACCTTTGTCCTGGAGGGCTTTGGCAAGTACGAATTGCTCCAGCGTCTGGAATGGCTCCATTCGAAAGCATTCAACGATCTTTACTACTTCGACGGTGAACTGGGCGCACTCTACACAGCGCAAAGCACCACCCTCCGCCTCTGGGCCCCCACTGCTGAGCGTGTAGAGCTGATCCGCTATGAGCAGGCAGGTGACGGCTCGCTTGCTCCGGTCGAGACTCGCAGCATGACTGCAGGAGAGAAGGGCACCTGGGAGTCCGTTCTCACCGGTGACCGGCACGGAACCATCTACAACTACAAGCTCTACTTTGCGGACGGAACCACAACAGAGAGCGTGGATCCCTATGCCCGAGCTGTGACAGTAAACGGGCTGCATTCTGTGGTCTTTGATTTGGCGCAAGCCGAGCCCGAGGGCTGGCGCGCGCAGCCAAACGCAGAGGCAATCCACAACACGGATGCCATCATCTACGAAGCTCACATCCGCGACCTGACCATAGCTCCGGACAACGGCATCGAGCACAAAGGCAAATTCCTCGGCCTGGCCGAACCTGGCACCGCTACTGATGCCGGCACAGTCTCCGGCCTGGACTACATTAAGAGTCTGGGTGTTACCCATGTACAGCTCCTCCCTATCTACGACTTCAAGTCAGTCGATGAAGCGGGGCCGCTGGGTTTCGGTAAGGCCTACAACTGGGGTTATGACCCCCAGAACTACAACGTACCTGAGGGCTCCTACTCCACAGACCCCTCCGATCCAGCAGCCCGTATTCTGGAACTCAAGCAAATGATCCAGACCCTCCACAACGAAGGTCTCTACGTCATCATGGACGTGGTCTACAACCACGTTTTTGACGTCACGACGAGTCCGTTCAATTTGACTGTACCAGGCTACTATTTCCGCTACGATGCTAAAGGCGCCCTCTACAACGGCACAGGCGTCGGCAATGAAACGGCCAGCGAACAGCCCATGTTCCGCAAATATATGATCGACAGTCTCAAATATTGGGCTCAAGAGTACGACCTCGACGGTTTCCGCTTTGACCTCATGGGTATACACGACACAGAGACCATGAATCTCGTCGAACAGGAGCTGAGGTCTATCAACCCCGGTATCATTCTCCTGGGCGAAGGCTGGCAGATGGGCAATCACGCCGATGGCGTCACCCCCTCGGACCAATATCACGCAGATAGGCTGCCAGGCTATGCCTTCTTCAACGACAGTTTGCGCGACCTCCTCAAAGGCAGCGTCTTTGACAAGGCAGACCGCGGCTGGATCAGCGGAGTCAAGAACACCGAACTAGCCTGGGACATCTTCAGCAACATCACCGGTGCGCAGACGGTCCGAAATTATCTCAATCCCGGCCAATCCGTCGTCTACAACGAGGCCCATGACAACCTCACCCTATGGGATAAACTGCTCAACACGAATCCTGCCGACAGCGAAGAACTGCTGATCAAGCGCCATACTTTGGCCACCTCGATCCAGATGCTCTCGAACGGCATGACCTTCGTCCACGCCGGCCAGGAATTCCTGCGCACGAAGGGCGGCGATCACAACTCCTACATCTCGCCTGACTCCGTCAACTTCCTGGACTATGACCGTTCCGCCGAATATCCCGAAGCCTTCGCTTACTTCAAGGCCATGCTCGAGCTGCGCAAGTCCGAGCCACTCTTCCGCCTCAATAACTACGAGGAGATCAACAAGGCCTATGCCCTGGCCGAAGATCAGCAAGGAGACCTTCTCCACTACACCATTTCAGACCCAGCCTCAGGCCAGCTCAAGTACATCGTCGTCTTGAACGCAGATACCGAGGCCAAAACCGTAACCATCCCTCAAGGCAGCTACGTAGCCATCGTCGCGAGCGGCAGCGTCGAGACGGACGAGGCCAAAGCCCCCCGTGTCGATGACAAGACCACCTACGAGGTCGCCCCCTTGTCCGCAAGTGTCCTCATGGTCTCCAAGCCCGTGGCACCTGCTCCGACTGCTGCTGACCCCGCTGCGACCACAGTCCCCGCGTCCACGTCTGAGTCGTCCGCTGCTGACAACGCGAACGATGCGAACAATGCGGACGATGCGAACGACGCGGGCAATGCGGACGATGCGAGCAACGCGGGCAACAACGGGCTCCGAAATGCCCTGATCGGGATCGGGCTGGTCACAGCACTGGGCCTGATCGTGTCATTTACACAAAAACAGCGCTTCCCGTTCCTTGACGAAGGCGACAATAAGAAGCCAAAAACCAAAAAATAGTAGAAGTGGGCGGCTTGGGGCTTGCGGCTTGCGACTGAAGGCTTGCGGCTTGCGGCTGGGGGCTTGCGGCTGGGGGCTCAGGATATTTGCCAGTAACAAAGGGTCTGACTCTTCTTGAACTAGGCCCTTTCTGCATTATGTCTAATAAGTATAGGTCGGAAGTGTCCTATTAGGAGGACAGAGGTCCTTCCGATCGAATACTTGACCGGGTCCAGAGAGCCTACTGGACAAAATTTTCTTTATTCCAAGCCCAGGACACACACTTTC
>JAAYZH010000326.1 GCA_012514965.1 Clostridiaceae bacterium
CTGAATACGCACACTTGGCAAGGCTGCCTTGGGAATATCACTGACGAAAACCAGCTCACCGTCCGGCTTGACCAGCCAAATGACTGCGCCTGAAGTATCCGCAGCCAGTTTCAGGTAGCGCTCATCCTCGTCGCCTAATTCGTTAAGAGTCGCCGGGACACTCTTCTCCTTGAAATTCTCGAGGATATGATCAGACGTGCGTTGCATAATTGCCACATGCTCGTTCGTGATGGTTTCATAAATGATGTTGCTGTACGCAAAGGCCAAGATAAGAAAGGCCACCAAAATGGTGACCGCCATCAAGATATTATAGTTGCGCAGGGGGTTTCGCTTCTTCTTTGGCTTATCTTGCCCGGAAGCTTTCCCCTTGGCAGGTTCTTTATGCTCCTGCGACATACCGGTCCTTTCCTTGTCTGCTCAACAGCCGCAGGGTGAGCGCGGTCGTTGAGCCTGGTTCACTGCGTAGAAGCGAATTAACTTTCTGTGTCAAACTTGTAGCCGACACCCCACACGGTCTTGATGGACCAGGGATTGTCGCCGGAGATCGCTTCGAGCTTCTCGCGTATACGTTTGACGTGGACGTCTACGGTGCGAGATTCGCCAAAGAAGTCGTAACCCCACACATTGCCTAGCAGTTGTTCGCGCGTAAAGACGCGGTTCGGGTGGGCGGCGAGGAAAAAGAGCAGCTCCAGTTCCTTGGGCGGCATCTCGACGGTCTGACTGGATACCTCCACCGTGTAGCGGCTTTTGTCGACCACAAGCCCGGGGAATTCAACTCGTTCAGGTTCTTTCTCGCCGGCTCCGTCTGCTTTGGCCTCGCTGCGACGCAGCACAGCCTTGACGCGGGCGACCAGCTCTTGCGGCTCAAAGGGCTTCTGCACGTAATCATCGGCACCCAGCTCGAGGCCCACGACCTTATCAAGGGTCTCACCTCTGGCTGTCAGCATAATGATCGGGACCTGCGACTCACGGCGAATCTCCCGACAAATATCATAGCCGTCCATACCGGGCAACATTAAATCCAGCAGTATCAGGTCTGGATTGAAGCGATGGAAAACCGGAATCGCGTGACTTCCGTTCTGTACACTCTCGACCTCATATCCTTCCTTCGTAAAGTAAAGGCTGATTAGCTCATTAATATTGCGGTCGTCATCCACTACCAGAATCTTGCGTGCCGACATAGGTCACCTCCGTATTCGAAAACTTGTTCATGCGATCAAGTGTGTCATCGCTGCAGGTATAGCGCATCGCTGATGTTACCTACTTATCTATTATACCCTACCGCGGACGAGCAGACATACCCTGCTCCGGCGTCTATTGCCGGTCAGGCTGGTTCTTCGGCGCGGCAGCACCGCGTTCACGCTCTTTGTGAGCGGCCAAAAGCTCTTCAAGCTCATGCATAAACTCATTAACATCCCGGAATTGGCGATAGACCGACGCGAAACGCACATATGCGACATCGTCGAGCTCTTTCAAGCCATCCATCACGAGTTCGCCGATCTGTTGACTCGACACCTCACGTTCCAGTGTGTTGCGGCATCTGTCCTCTACCTGACGAACCAGCTTGTCCATTTGCGCCGAACTTACCGGACGCTTCATGCAAGCCTTCACAATTCCGTTCATCAGCTTGTCACGGTCAAAGAGTTCCCGGGTGCCGTCCTTCTTCACAACAATCAAGGGCGGCTGCTCGATCTTCTCGTAGGTAGTAAAACGAGCGCCGCACGCGAGACATTCGCGCCGGCGCCGGATTGCGGCCCCGTCCTCTGCAGGACGGGAGTCAATTACTTTGTCTTCATTAAGATCACAAAAGGGGCATTTCATGATACATTCGGCCTATTTGTCAGTGTCGTTGAACAACCAGGGCAGAATTCTTCCGCTCTTGCTGTTTTTGGAGCTTTCTTGCGTATCGCGAGCCGGCCTGGCCGGGCTCTGGGATCTCTGCTGCGGCTGTGCTTCCGGTTCAGCATAACGCGGGGCGGGGTTCGATTGTCTCACATTCGGGCTGTAGGACTGGTTGTCGCGGCCAAAAGCTGGATTGCGGGTCTCGCGGGCTGTGTAGTCATACTCTGCGGCGCCGCGGTTCTGCGGGGCATAATTCTGACTCTGAGGCTCAGCGTACTGCTGCGTGTAATCCTGCTCGAAATCATCGTAGCTGGGCTGCGCGCGGTGTGTCTGGCTCTGGTTCTGGCTCTGCGCAGGAGCGGGCGCGGTTGCGTAGTTGTTATTCAGAAAAGCTGGTTTCTCTGCTGGTCTGCGATTCACCTGAGACTGAGATCCGGCTTTGCGAAAAGGCTGAGAAATAATGTTACTTTCTTCTTCACGATCGGAATTATCGACCTCGTCAAATCCGGAGGCAATAACCGTGATCATGATCTCATCGTCAAGGCTGTCATCCACAACTGCACCGATGATGATATCAGCATTCGGCGAAGCGGAGTCTCTCACGAGCGTAGCTGCTTCCGATACTTCGCGGATCTTCATGTTCGAGCCCGTGAAGTTTACAATCAGGCGGCGCGCGCCATCGATGCTGGTGTCAAGCAGCGGGCTGTGAATCGCTTCATCGATCGCATCTTCGACACGGTCCGGACCCTGCGCGCGGCCGATACCCATATGGCAGATACCTGCGTCGGTCATGACACGTCTGACGTCAGCCATATCGAGGTTGATCAAACCGGGGACGGCAACGAGATCTGAGATGCCGGTAATACCATAACGAAGCACGTGGTCAGCCATCGCAAAGGCCTGGTCAACAGTCGTGTCTTCGTCAGCGATGTCAAGAAGCTTGTCATTCGGGACAATGATCAGGGAATCAACATACTTGGAGAGTTCGGCAATGCCGTTATCCGCGTTCATAGTGCGCTTAGCGCCTTCGAAACGGAATGGGCGTGTTACGACGCCTACAGTGAGGATGCCCATGTCCTGGGCGATCTGAGCGATCACAGGGGCTCCGCCGGTACCAGTGCCGCCGCCCATGCCTGCTGTGATGAAC
>JAAYZH010000327.1 GCA_012514965.1 Clostridiaceae bacterium
AGAGAGCCATCGTTCGATTTTGCCTGATTCACCAGCTCCTGCCACACTGCAGACTCGAAGATACGGCCGGAAGCGATGGACTGATTGACAAGTTTCGCACCCTGCGCGTAGATCTGGCCGCAGCCCAGAGCATTGTGCCCTACCTCGCTGTTGCCCATGTCGCCGTCATCGGGCAGGCCTACTGCCACACCGTGCGCCTTGATGATCGTGTTAGGATTCTCGGCCATGAGCTTGTCGAGCACAGGCTTGCTGGCGGCCTTGACTGCGTCTCCGCGTTCCTGTTTCGAAACGCCTACGCCGTCCATAATTACGAGTACTAGTTTATTAAAATCATTCATCATATCACCTCTGATTAAAAACTCCTGGATCTTGGGAACGAAGCTCGCTCCCAGATCATATCTATATAATTTTACACTACAAAAAGGGTTTCGGCTGATACTTGCGAAACCCTCTCTGCTCATACTTGCTAATTAACTGTTTCTTTATAATCCGTTATGGTCCGGATCGTCGACATTGGCTGCGGAGCCGGCAGCTTCTCCTGAAGCAGCGTCTTCGGGCTGTTTCCCGGACAAGACCGGCGCACCGAATACTTGCTGATGATCTTCATAGGATATGGAATCAAGATCATTGACCCGTGAGTCTTCACCGGATGCTACATGCAAACCACCCTGGACCTCAACGTCTTCCATCGAGGGCTCCTGCTTGTCTACATACAATGGGTCGATTTCTTTCGCTGTCGTGTCTGGTTTCTGCTCTGCCATTGGCTGAACCTCCTTGCGCATAAATATGTTTCTATTTTAGCACGGTCAGACGAATGCCACACGCTCATTGAGCCAGATCAGCTGTCCGGCTGCAAAAAAGTCCCCCCGGCACTCGCTGAGGGGACTTGTGTGATTCGATCGTCACGAGCTAAAAGGCGAAAAGCTCTCTAATGGCAGGGATGTGTTCGTCCGGCGCTGCTTCGATGAGGAAGTCGAGCTGGGGCTGGCTTCGGGCCAGTACTTCTAAGAAGCCATATTCCATCCGTCCTGTGCCGGCAGGCAGATCAATCTTCACGCCGTCATCGATGCGGTAATCCTTGACATGCACCGCCGCGAAGCGATCACTCAGCCGATCGACGAAATCCTGCCACATTTCTGCCCTGTCTGCTTCTTCTGCCGGATCGAGCAGGTTCACCGGATCGAAGATCACCCGGAGGTGAGGCGTGGGATAGTGAGCCAGGAGACGCTCCATCTGGGCCGCGTCGTGAATGGTATGGCCAAAAACCGGCTCAACCGCAACGACAATACCCAATTTCTCAGCTGCTTCCAAAATCACACCCAGATTATGAACCACTGCGGCGAAGGCCTCTTCAAAATCAGGTGCATCCGCTGCGATCTTCCCTGTTTCGGTGCCGATCACAGGAAATCCTCCCCAGTCCGCCAGCTGCAAGTGATCAAAATAGCGTGTCAGGACGGCTTCGCCGGCCGCCCCGCGGGCATTGAGGTCAAAATAACTACCCAGAATCGCGACACGCAAGCCCGCTGAGTCCAGCTCAGCACGCAGGTCCGCCGCGAAATCGGGACTCAGCATTTCATGCGTAAAACCCAGCGACTTCGTGGGGGCCAGTTGCAGGCTCCGGAAGCCTTGCCCAGCTATGGTTGCCAGCACCTCTCCGAAGGTCGAGCCGCCGGCGTCATGCGCACGCCTGCCCCAAATCGCCGTCACAACGTGACTCCCTTCTTGAAGATCGCCATATCAAAGAAGCCGTTGATCTCCGAACGAACCTGTTCACCGGAGGCTACTGCGAAGATAAAATCCGCAAACTCTTCGCCCAAGTCTTCCATAGTGACCCCTTCTTCCAGCAAGCGGCCGGCGTTGAAATCGATCCAGTTGCCTTTCTTGTCATACAAAGGCGTATTGCTGGAAATTTTCGCAGTCGGTACGGGGGACGCGAATGGCGTGCCGCGCCCTGTGGTAAAGAGCACAATTTGCGCTCCGGACAGGGCCAGAGCGGTGGCGGAAACCAGATCGTTGCCTGGCGCATTGAGGAGATTCAAGCCTTTGACCTCGACCGGTTCGCCATAGTCCAGGACATCCGCGACAGGTGCTTTGCCCGCCTTCTGAATGCAGCCGAGGGACTTATCTTCAAGCGTACTGATGCCGCCCTGTTTGTTGCCGGGCGAAGGATTCTCGTAGATTTCCTGATTGTTGTCGATGAAATATTGCTTGAAGTCATTGATCAGGTGGACCGTTTGCTCGTAGACCTGCTCATTCACCGTGCGGTTCATCAGGAGCTGCTCCGCACCGAACATTTCGGGTACTTCAGTCAGGATCGTGGTACCGCCGCGGCCGACCAGATAATCGGAGAAGTAGCCGACCAGCGGGTTCGCAGTGATGCCGGACAGGCCGTCGGAGCCGCCGCACTTGAGTCCCACTACGAGCTCGCTGCTGTCACATGCTTCGCGTTCGAAGGTTTTGGCATAGTCGGCCAGCTCTTCGAGGAGCTCGAGTCCGCGTGTGAATTCATCTTCCTCGTTCTGACAGACCATGTAGCGAATGCGCTTGGGGTCAATGCCTTCCAGGTAGCTTTCCATGATGGGGATGTTGCTGTTTTCACAGCCCAGACCGACCAGCAGGACACCACCCGCGTTCGGATGACGACACAGTGCGGCCAAAGCCTTGCGCGTGTTCTCCTGGTCATCGCCCATCTGCGAACAGCCATAGGGGTGCGGGAAGGCGATAATATTCTCAAGGCTGCCGCCGAGCAGGTACTTCGCGCTCTCGGCCATTTTCTGAATTATGGAATTTACGCAGCCGACGGTGGGGACAATCCACAGTTGATTCCGCACACCGGTGCGACCATCCGGACGTTTGAATCCCCTGAAGCTGCGCTTCGGGAGTTCCGCTTTCGTGAGGTCTCCCGGAGCGTACGAATACTCTATAATGTCGCTGAGGCCGGTCTTAATGTTATGTGTATGGACATGGCCGCCGGCGGGGACTGCGACTTTTGCATGGCCAATCGGCATGCCGTACTTCACGACAGCTTCACCGGCTTCGAGGGCTCGCAATGAGAATTTGTG
>JAAYZH010000328.1 GCA_012514965.1 Clostridiaceae bacterium
AAACACACGAGGGGCAGCTTGTGCCTGCCTATGAGAAACGACTCAACCGTCAGTATCTGCCGCCCTATTATCTTGAGACTGGGGCTTTTGTGATCAGCAAGGGCTCAGCGGTCAAGGTTAACACGCGTTTTGGTCCGAAACTTTCTGTATATGAGTTGTCTGCAGCCGAAGCGATCGATGTCGACAATTTTTACGATCTTCTGGTCGTCAATGAAATCATGAACAGACAAGAAGTTGCGATTTATGTCAACGGCAACACCACCAGGGGTATCGGCCACGTATATCGTGCCTTGGAGCTTGCCGATGAGTTCTACGTCAAACCAGACATCTACTATGATCAGAACCAGACAGACCCTAAGGTTTTTGGCGTGACAACGCATAGGCTGATTCCTGTAGATGGCATCGGTGATCTGTTTGACCGCATCGGACGCAAACCTTATACCTTGTTTATCAACGACATCTTGCAGACCACAGTCGATTACATGATCGCGCTGCGCAGGGCGCTTCCGAAGGCCAAAATCGTAAACTTCGAAGATGACGGGGAGGGCAAAGAGCGAGCAGACCTGGTCTTCAACGCGCTCTACAGCGGTGATCATCTGGCCCACGAGTATGCAGGAGAGAAGTATTATATTTCCTCAAAACTGTTTCTCTTCTACGAACCAATTGCCATCAAGGCCTGCGTCAAACGCTGCTTTATATCCTTTGGCGGCGCTGATCCACAGAACTACACGGATCGCCTGCTTGACATCGTTTCACGGGAGGAATATAAACAGTACGATTTTGTGGTGGCGCTGGGCCGTGCCAAACAGAACATCGAGGAGCTGCTGCGCTTCAACGCTGCGCCAAATATTGAGGTACTCTATGATGTTGCGAATATGCCGGCCCTGATGTCGACTTGTGATGTCGCGATCACATCGCGCGGCCGCACCGGCTACGAACTGGCCCTGTTGGGTATCCCTTCACTGGCCATGGCACAGAATCAGCGCGAAGAGAAGCACGGCTTTGTTTCAGATGAAAATGGTTTTGCCTATCTGGGTCTGAATCCCGACGATGCCGCAATCGAACAGGCGCTGCAACAGTATTTGGCCCTCACCCAAGCAGAACGCCAACGTCTGCAGGACGTGCTGCTAAGCCATGACCTGCGCAACGGCCGCAAACGCGTGATGAGCTTGATCAAAGGCTTGTAGCCGTTCGCCCGGTCAAATGTTTTCCAGAATGCAGAACATGCAAGAAAGAGGAAGAATGTGAAAAAACCATATTTTATTGCCGAGTTAGGCGTGAATTTTTACGACACTGCTAAAACGCTCAAGATCCCAGTCCTAGACGCTGCCAAACTATATGTCAAGGAAGCTGCCGCAGCAGGGGTAGATGCCTGCAAGTTTCAGTCCTATAAAGCGGATACAATTGTCTCGAAAAACTCACCGGCTTACTGGGATCTCACGAAAGAGCCGACCCCAACTCAATACGATCTTTTTAAGAAGCATGACTCTTTTGGCCTTGCTGAATTCACCGAGTTGGCAGCGTACTGCCGAGACCTAGGTGTCGACTTCCTCTCGACGCCCTTCGATTACGACTCAGCAGACTATCTGGAAAGTTTGATGCCTGCCTACAAGATTTCCTCATCTGACTTATCGAATCTGCCGTTTATTCGTCATATGGCTGCCAAAGGCAAACCGATCTATCTTTCGGTAGGCGCTTCTTACGAGTCCGAAATTGACGAAGCCGTGCGCGAGATACTCAAGGCCGGCTGCCCCAGGCTGGTCCTGCTGCATTGCGTCCTGTCCTATCCGACCCGCTACGAAGACGCGAATCTCGCTATGATCAAGCGCCTCAAAACGCTCTACCCCGAACTCGAGATCGGTTATTCCGACCACACTATGCCGGATGAGAGTATGACTGTGCTAAGCATGGCTTATCTCTATGGTGCAACGGTGATCGAGAAGCACTTTACCTTGGACAAAACCCTGCCCGGCAATGACCACTATCACGCCGGCGAGCCGACAGACTTCGCCAAAGCAATCCGAAACTTTGCGTTGATCACTGCCCTGGAGGGACAAGAGCGTCGCGAAGTCCTGCCTTGCGAAGAGATACCGCGCCGTGAAGCCAGACGGTCCCTGGTCTTAACCAGAGATGTCAAGGCAGGTGAGGTGCTAACAGCCAGAGATCTGACCGCGAAGCGCCCCGGAACGGGTGTTCCTCCGCGTTTTGCTGATGTGGTGATCGGCCAAACCCTCAGCCGCGATCTGCCTGAAGATTCGGTTCTGGATTGGCATGACTTTTAAATCTTCGCTAGCAGCGGAAGAAAGCAGCCGTACTTTGATGAATCAAGCGTCGCCTAAAGAACTCCGCGCCTTCTCGCTTCTCTGGGAAGCATTAATCGGCTTTTTTGTCCTGTTCTTGTTAGGCAGGCGAGTGGCCCCTCTGGAATTTTTGGTCGGAAGCCGCTTGATCCCCGCTGTCTTCATCGGTGTATCCGTTATCCTTCTGCTTTGGGATTTTTTGCGTGTGCACAGCTTATTTCGCGGCAGGCATATCGTGATTTTGAGCATGTTCCTGGCTGCCGCCGGTTTCTCGACTCTGCTCAACACGCGTTATGGCTGGCTTAACTCGACGAGCTTGCTTGTTTACTATGTAATACAAATATTCTTGTTCCACTCGCATATCTCCAGTCGTCCGAGCCACGAGAATCGTGCCTTTCTGATGCGGCTGAATGGTTTGTTCATCGCTGTCCAAACAATATTCGCAGTTATTGCCATCATTAGCTTCCTGTACCGCCTGGAATTTGCCTATACGACGCCAGCCTTGGGCAAAGTCATCGAGCAAGGCTATCAATCGCAGTATGGAAGAGTGTGGGGCATTTATTACGAGGCCAATTTCCTCGGCATGTCCTCGGTAGCGGCAATCATGCTAAGTGCCTG
>JAAYZH010000329.1 GCA_012514965.1 Clostridiaceae bacterium
ATATTCTGTCTCACAGGCGCTCTTCAGGACAAATGGCTACGCACGATTTCTGCCGTCGCCCCATTTGTCCATGAATTCCAAGCAAAACTCGCTATATCGATCCTCGAAAATCGCTTCGCGAGCCTTATTCATAAGATCGATCAAAAAGTAGAGATTGTGGTAAGAAGTCAAACGCAGGCCAAACATTTCATCCGCTTTGAGCAGGTGCCGAATGTAGGCCTTGCTGAAATTCCTGCACGTGTAGCACTGGCAGTCATCTTCGATCGGCCCAAAATCTCTAGAAGCCTTGAGATCACGTACGATCAAACGTCCGCCCTTGGTCAGCACACTTCCGTTGCGGCCAATTCGAGTAGGCAAAACACAGTCGAACATATCCACTCCAAATCGTACTGCTTCTAGCATGTAATCCGGTGTACCTACGCCCATCAGGTAACGAGGTTTATCTGCGGGAAGATAAGGGATTGTCTCCGCAACCATTTCGTAAAAGAGTTCAGCAGGTTCCCCTACACTCAATCCACCGATACCATACCCTGGTAAATCGAAGGCTGTGATTTCGGCAATACTCTGCCTTCTGAGTTTTGGGTACATGCCACCCTGGACTATGCCAAACAAGGCTTGTGTGTCCGTTGTGCCATGAGCTTCGATACATCTTTCGAGCCAGCGTGTTGTACGTGCCGACGAACGTGCTGCATAGGCCTCATCAGCGGGATACGGAATACATTCATCAAAAGCCATGATGACGTCCGCACCGAGATTTTCTTGAATCGAAATCGATTTTTCCGGTGTCAAAAATTGTTTGGATCCGTCGATATGCGAGCGAAAATGAACACCATCTTCGACAATGTCTTTAGGTTTGGCCAAGCTGAATACCTGGAAACCACCGCTGTCTGTCAAAATCCCGCGGTTCCAACGCATAAATTCATGCAGACCTCCGGCTTCGGCAACCAAATCGGAGCCCGGCCGCATCCAGAGGTGGTAGGTGTTCGACAAAATTACGCCTGCCCCCATCTCCTCGAGCTCACGCGGCGACATTCCTTTGACAGTAGCCTGGGTTCCGACCGGCATAAACATGGGGGTCGGGAAGGTTCCGTGAGGCGTGTGCAATAGTCCGGCTCTGGCACCAGTCTCCTTGTCGATGTGCAGAATTTCATGCCAGACGGGGACTGTTTTGGCCTTATCGATCATAGGTTTCCTCTTCTTCCTGTGCGAATGACGCGCTGTACTGCTTGTCCCCTGACGCGTCGTATCGAGCGCCTATGTGGAGGCCTGTCCAATTGGCGGGATCTGCTTCGATGAACATCGCGTCGCCAAAACTAAAAAACCGAAACTTCTCTTCGACGGCAGCCCTGTAGGCTGCAAGGATTTTGTCACGGCCGGCCAGTGCCGAAATCAGCATCAACAAAGTAGATTCCGGCAAGTGGAAATTCGTGATCAGCGCATCCACCACTCGGAATTTATAACCGGGATAAATGAAAATATCTGTCTCCCCGCTTCCCGGCACCAGCATATCCTCCGACAGGTCTGCGCTCTCCAGAACGCGGCAGCTCGTCGTCCCGACTGAAATTACGCGGCCTCCGTTTCTGCGGCAAGTGTTGATAATTTTGCATGCTTCATCCGTGAGAATGTAGCTTTCGCTGTGCATCTTGTGATCCAAAACATTCTCTTCTTTGACCGGTCGGAAAGTACCTAAGCCCACGTGTAAAGTAACATAAGCAAACTGTATGCCTGCCTCTCGCAGCTCCGACATCAGGTCTTCCGTGAAATGCAGACCGGCCGTAGGCGCCGCAGCAGACCCCTCATAACGAGAATAAACCGTCTGATAGCGTTCAGGATCTGTGAGCTTCTCGTGAATATACGGCGGCAGAGGGACTTGCCCAGCCTCATCCAGGATCTCTTCCCATACGCCCTCGTACTGAAATCTCACCAGACGGTTGCCTCCGGGTAAAACCTCTAGAATTTCAGCTTCCAGACGGCCCGGAATGAAGATCACATGTGTCCCGGGGCGAAGTCGGCGGCCGGGATGTACAAGCACCTCCCAGTCCGTCAGATTGAGGCGTTTCAGCAGTAAAAACTCCACAGGATGAGCCAGACCGGGCTTCTCCCCAATCAACCGTGCAGGAATGACTCGTGTGTCATTGACCACGAGGCAATCACCAGATCGCAAAAAAGTACCCACTTGATAGAATGGGATCTCGTTCCGTCGGCCATCAACACCCGATAAATACAGCAGACGTGATCTGTCTCGCTGCGTGAGTGGGTGCTGGGCGATCAATTCTTCGGGTAAATCATAGTGGAAATCAGACTTTTTCATACTCAAGGTATTATAGCCAATTGACGCTGACATGCAACAGTCCTAAACTTAACACCAACATTATTTTTTAAGAAATACGGGCTCGTTTATGGCACTTTTTTGGCCCTTGCGACCTTGTCAAGAGGAGGAAACATGGAGCGTTCATTATTGTTTAGAGGCAGCGCGACTGCTTTGGTCACCCCCTTCCACACCGACGGCCGGGTAGATTACGCTCGTCTCGAAGAACTATGCGACTCACAGATTCGCGCCGGTGTGGACGCCCTCGTGATCTGCGGGACCACCGGCGAAGCTTCGACTCTGCCGGATGATGAGCATGTGGCCGTAGTCAGGACTGCCGTTTCCGCCGCATCCGGACGTGTTCCAGTGATCGCCGGTATGGGTTCGAACGACACCATGCATGGAATTAACCTCGCGAAGGGTGTTACGGCTGCAGGTGCTGACGGGCTCCTAAACGTCACCCCCTACTACAACAAGACTTCGCAAGCCGGACTCGTCAAGCATTTCGAAGCAACTGCTGCCGCTTCTGACTTACCGGTAATCTTGTACAATGTCCCTTCACGCACGAATCTCAACATTGAACCGGAGACGTACTATTCTCTGGCCAAAGTCGAGAACATCGTTGCGATTAAGGAGTGTAACATGAATCAGGTTCCGCGCACCAAGCAGTTGTGCGGCAATGCTTATACTCATTACTCGGGCGAGGACGGAGTTGTGGTTCCGATGTTGTCACTTGGAGGCGCAGGCGTAATATCAGTTCTCGGAAATATCCTTCCCGAAGTCATGCGTGACATGACACATGCCTGGTTCGATGGCAATACAGCCGAGGCCGCTGCCTTGCAGATCAGTATTGCTGAATTGATAACGGCAATTTTCTGCGAAGTTAACCCGATTCCGATCAAAGAAGCCTTGACTTTGCTTGGCCAAAGCGCCGGTCCCTGCCGCCTGCCCTTAACCGAAATAAGTGAACTAAATCGTCGTCGTCTGGCCAGAAGTCTCCGCGAATATGGTCTCACTGTGGTCGGGGCCGACCTATGATCCGAATATTTCTGGTTGGGGCTCTGGGCCGGATGGGCCGCGAAATCACCCGCCTTGCTGAGGCAAGTCAGGATCTGGTAATCGTCGGCGGTCTGGATCAGGGTGCAGGATCTACAACTTCCTTTCCGATTTTCACTGTTTTTCCCGAGATTGACCTGGAGTATGATGTCTTAATTGACTTTAGCAGCCCGGCTTTGACCGACGCTTTGCTTGACCACTTGCAGAAGAGCGGCAAGCCAGCGGTTCTCTGTACAACAGGTATAAGTGCAGAACAGGAATCCGCGGTCAGCAGCCTCGCGACCCAGTCGGCTATTTTCCGTTCCGCCAATATGTCAGTCGGCGTCTACGTGCTTTCACGGCTTGTCGCCGAGGCGAATCGCCTCCTGGGAGCGGAGTTCGACGCTGAAATCGTCGAAGCACATCATCGCGGCAAAAAAGACGCCCCATCTGGCACAGCCTTTATGCTGGCACGCGCAATTCAGCAGAGCAGTGAAATCGAACGTCCGCTGGTCCTCGATCGCAGCAACCGCAGTGAAGCCCGTCCCACAGGCGAAATTGGCATGCAAGCACTCCGCGGCGGTACCATCGCCGGTGACCACCAAGTCCTTTTCGCCGGAGACTCTGAAGTGATTACCCTAGCGCATCACGCCCAAAGCCGCGATGTATTTGCAGCTGGAGCACTTCGAGCAGCCCGCTTCATACACGGGAAGACACCCGGACTGTATGATATGTCAGATATGCTCGCGTAGTTGCAATTTTTGGCTCTAAAAAACCCGCTTTACGCGGGTTTTTCTGTATTCACCAATACTCTTTGCAATTCTACGCCGGAGCACCCGATGGAACTTCCCGTCCGGATTTGGCTTCTTTTTCGTCTTCTTCCTCGTCTTCCTCTTCTTCGTCTTCTTCTTTCCAATTCATTTCGGCCTCAAGTTCTGCCTGTGTTTCGGCTTCGGCCTTATCCAGCAGAGGCTTAAGCATGTGTTTGTAGATACCGCGGTTCGCCTGATAGTTGATGAGCAAAAGGGTGAAGCTCAGGAGAATCACTACATAAAGAATAAAGATTACGAACGCAGCCAGCACATTAGGCAACATCCAAACCACCAGAATCGGTATGACGAACAACAAGATGGCGCAGATGAGCAAGACCCCAAAATTGCTTGGCAAACGCAGGAACGTGAACAGCAACGCGTTTTTGTAAATATCCTTCATAGACAAGTCAAAGGTGATCATGAGCTGGTAGATATAAAACTGCATCATCGTAAAGAGGATTAAACACACCACGATGACAGCCTGTAAGATCATACTGAGAAGGTTGCCTTCCATCATGGCTCCATAATAAAAGAAAGCCAATCCCATCAGAAAGTAGACTGAGCCGCTAATTAGAGAATGGAGCAAGCTCTGCTTGAAATTAGTCTTGGCATTGTCACGGAAGTCCATCCACGTAAAAGCAGGTGCATGCCGGCTGTAATTACGCAACAAATAGGTAAAGCCCGCCTGCGCCGGTCCCACGGTGAAAAACTGCAGACCCACAAACGTAAATGTAAAACATAGTATTGAGCTAATAAACAGATGCGAAGCATAAGCTTCCGCGGTGACTTCATCCGCGAAGTCCAGGTTAAGGCTTGTAATGATCTTGGAAATGTTATCAAAACTAAAGTTTGGGAACATAAGCGGCACCAGCCAGTTCGCCACTACGAAAGCAACCGCGATCCCGACGATGTTAAAAATTACCATCATAAAATTGATCGTGATCAGCTTCCAGAATTTAGTCCCGACAATCGAAAAGAAATCACCTACCGGGCCCTTCTGCGGCTCGTCGATCTCAACACCGGGGCCCTCTTTCGTGTAGTCAAATAATCCGAAAAATCCTGCCATGACAACCTCTCTCTATACCTTGGTTCACTGCGCTTCTCGGCGCTGCTCTGCGCTCTTGTCAATTTTCTAGTTATTATACAGATTTATTACGTTCGGCGAGATAAACTTTCAGTGAATCGATCGACCTTTCGGCCAACTGTTTACCTCGTTCCTGTTTGTTTCGTTTGCGTTCGTTCAACGGAGGCAACAGGCCAAAATTCGCATTCATAGGCTGAAAATCTCGATCACCGCCTCGGCTGACGTAACGAGACAGCTGTCCGTTAATCGTTTCCGGCGGCAAAACAAAGTCCGCTTCTTGTCCGCTATTTGCCAAGAATGCGTTCAAGGCCGCCAGATGTCCTGAAGCAATCGCCGCCAGATAGCCTTCAAGGCCGGTAATCTGGCCGGCGAAAAAATACCGAGAGTCCGAAAGCAACCTAAATGACGATGATAGTTCTCCGGCTGATGAGATATATGAGTTGCGGTGCATAACGCCGTATCGCAAAAATTCCGCGTTTTGCAAACCGGGAATCATGCAGAAAACTCGATTTTGCTCAGGGAATTTCAGACGTGTCTGGAAACCGACGAGATTGTACATGGAGGCATATTCATCCTCCATACGCAGCTGAACTACCGCGTAGGGTCTCGCGGTGGAATGCGGCGAGGTTAGACCGACTGGCTTCAAAGGGCCAAAACGCAAGGTATCAGGACCTCTTTTGGCCATGCTCTCGACCGGCATGCATCCTTCGAAAAGAATTTCTTTATCGAAGCCCTCAACCTCCGCAAGTTCCGCGGTAATAAGCGCCTCATAGAAGCGTTCGTACTCTTCTTTTGTAAAAGGACAGTTGATATAGTCCGCACTGCCCTTGTCATAACGGGACTGGCGAAAGGCTATGCTCATATCAATGCTGTCGCCGGCCACAATTGGAGCGGCAGCGTCGAAAAAGTGCAGCGTAGGGCGCGACAAGCGTTGCTGGATATCAGCAAAAAGGCTGCCCTGTGTGAGGGGACCTGTAGCGACAATCGTCAGCAGGTCATCGTCGGGCAGGCTGTGCACTTCCTCTTGACGCAGTTCAATATTCGCTGAATTGCGAAGAAGATTCGTAACATCTTCGCTGAATCGTTCACGGTCAACGGCCAAAGCAGCACCGGCAGGGACCGCATGTCTGTAAGCTACGTCAAGCAAAGAAGAACCTAGCAAGCCTAGCTCAGCTTTTTGGAGACCGGGCGCGGTATGTACTTGTTTGCTCTTAAACGAGTTGCTGCAGACCAGCTCGGCATAACCAGGCTGATGGTGAGCTGGTGTAAAGCTCTCGGGCTTCATGTCGATTAGTATCACTTTTGCTCCGAGTTTCGCCAAGGTTAAAGCAGCTTCTGAGCCAGCCAGACCGGCACCGATTACCCTGATCGCCTTCATCAAGCCTCCGCCTCCGTTTCCGCAGTCGAGCTGCTGCTTTTCTTGCTCCGCTTGCTGCCCTTGGCGGCCGAGCTGCTCTTAGCAGACGTGGATTTTTTGGCGTGTGTGCTGCAGTCTTTGTTGCCGCAGACCCTGTAGCTTTGTCCTCTGGCGCGCTTCTCAACCATATACGTACCGCAAACTTCACAGAATGCTCCATCCACAGGAACATTCCAGCTGATGAAATCGCAATTGGCGTCTTTGCCCTTCTTGTCACATGTATAGAACAAGCGACCACGCTTGGATTTGCGCTCAATAACATTCGATCCACACTGAGGACAATGAGCCCCGGTCTCTACCACAATGGCTTCTGTATAGCGGCACTCAGGGAATCGGGAGCACGCGATGAACTTGCCAAAACGTCCTTCTTTGATGAGAAGATCGCCCTCGTTGCACTCAGGACACTTGCGGCCTACCTCCTGCTTAGGCATCTCGATTTTTGCCACTTGTGTGTCTGCTTTCTCTACGAGTTCGTGGAAGCCCGGATAAAAACCCTGCAGAACACTGGTCCATTCCTTGGATCCCTCCTCGACTTTGTCCAGCTCACCCTCCATGCTGGCGGTAAAATGC